>NZ_LFJB01000066.1:0-123393 GCF_006658625.1 Bradyrhizobium sp. UNPF46 | reverse complement strand
AATCAGAACCGAAGCTCTAGATTCTTGTTTTGACGCGTTTTCTTCACGCGAACCGGTGTCCACTTCGCTCGAAAACGCTCTAGCCGGCCGCACCGGTCCGGTCGCATTTGGGGCATCGGCCGTCCGCGGCGCGTGCAAGCTGATGGCCGATCTCGTCCCTGAGCGCGTCGGACTCGTGGGCGGTGCCATCGCTCTTCAGGATGCGCTTGGCGCGTTCGTAGGCATGGCTTTCGGCGGCGTCGTCGCCGACGCGGATGATCACCTCGTCGTGGAAAGGGCAGATCGTGGTTGCACGAGTCGTCTCAAGCGCGTAGCGGACGGCTGCGGTGAGATCGTCCAGATTGGCGGACATCATGGCTGCTCTCCTGATCGAGGCGGTCCAGATGGTGGCCTGTTGCCGGCGACGCGCGGTCGCCGAACCCCGTGTTTCGAAGCGGCACCCGGAGTGCCTAGGAGTCCGGGTTCCGCTTCGTCCGACACCGGACAGCGCGCCCGATCCCAAGCAGATCATAGGCGCGGCAAGGCGATGCGCTTTGACCCATCTCAAACCTGGGAAAGGTCCGTAAGGGATCGTCCGCAATTTCGCCGGCCGGAGTTTTGGAGCATGAAGGAAGCATGCACCGCCAGATCCTTTTCAGGTGCCCGCGCACCGGCATGAACGTCCAGCATCGGATCGATGACGTGCGGTTCGAGAGTTCCGAGCCGGCGGACAGCTATGTGCCGGTGAGATGTCCGGCCTGCATGTCGCTGCACTTCGTCAACATCACCTCCGGCAAGCTGCTGAGCGAGCGAAACGGGCCCGTCGAAAGGGCGCGCTCGGCCTGATCCGTCCACCTCGCCTGGGCCGCGCTGCCCCGAGCGGGGAAGCGTCAGTGGATCGCCGCGTACATGATGGCTTCCTCCGTGGCCTCCAGCGCGGAAAACTCCTCGACCACCTTGCCTTGCCTGCAGACCAGGATGCGGTCCGACAGCGCCATGATCTCGGGCAGATAGGAGGAGATCACGACCACCGCCTTGCCCTTGTCGGCCAGCGAATTGATCAGCTCGTGAATCTCGACGATGGCGCCGACATCGACGCCCCGCGTCGGCTCGTCGAAGATGATCAGCTCCGGATCCTGGATCAGCGATTTGGCGATCACGACCTTCTGCTGGTTGCCGCCGGACAATTCGACGACCTTGGCCTCGTCGCCGATGGCGCGCACCTTGAGGCGCTCGATCCAGGACTTTCCGGTCGCTGTGCTTTCGCGCCGCGACAGCCAGGCACGTCCCCTCGGAAACTTGGCGAGCAGGCCGAGATAGATGTTGCGCGCTATGGACGCGGTCTCGAAGAACCCTTCGACCTTGCGATCCTCGGTCACGTAGGCGATGCCGGCCTGCACGGCCGGCGCGGGGACGCGGTAACGGACCGGCTTGTCGTCGAGGATCACCTCGCCGCCGTGGAAGAAGTCGCGCTTCATGACGCCTGCGACGATCTTGAACGTCTCGGTGCGGCCCGCGCCGACGAGACCGAAGACGCCCGTGATCTGGCCCGCAAATACCGACAGCGAATTGTTCTTCACCATCGGCGCCATCTTCAGGTTCTGCACCGTCAGCACCCGCTTGCCCGAGGGGCGGACCGTCGCCTTGCGCGCGCCGTAGAGCGTGTTGGAGAGATCCCGCCCCACCATCGCCTGGATGATGCGCGCCCGGTCGAACCGGGCGGCGTCGTCGGTCACGACATGCTTGCCGTCGCGCAGCACCGTGATGCGGTCGGCGAGCAGCAGCGCTTCTTCGAGGGCATGGGAGATGAAGATGATGGAGACACCGCGCCTCTTCAGGTCCTTGACCAGGTCGAAGAAGTATTTCTTCTCCTCCGGCGTCAGCGTCGCGGTCGGCTCGTCGAAGATGATCACCTTCGCCTTGTGCAGCACGGCACGTGCGATCTCGACCATCTGCTTCTTGGCCGCGCCGAGGCCGCCGACCGTCGCGGTCGGCGTCACGTCGAAATTGAGCGATTGCAGGAATTGCTGGGCCGCGATGTAGATGCCGCGCAGGCGGTTGTAGAATTTCTCCTGTCCGAGGAACAGGTTCTGCGCCACCGTCATGGTCGGCACCAGGCTGTTCTCCTGGAACACCATGGCGATGCCGAGGTTGCGCGCCTCCAGCGGGGTCTTCGGGGTAACCTCGACGCCGTCGACGCTCATGCCCCCCGAGGTCAGCGTCACGACGCCGGCCATGACCTTGGTCAGCGTGGACTTCCCCGCGCCGTTCTCGCCGACGAGGGCGTGGATTTCGCCGCGCCTGAGGTCGAAATCGACGCCGTCGATGGCGGGTACGCCGGCGTAGAGCTTGGTCGCCTTCGACAGCGACAGGACGAGGTCGTTCATGCGCTGGCCTCCTCGCCGAAGGAGGCCAGCGGCAGCTTGATGACGCGCCCGGGCCCCTTTGCGATCACGACGAGGTCGCCTCCGAATTCGACCGCGGCCACGATGCCGTGGTTGACGCCGTCGGCCCGGCTATGCAGCGAATAGCGCGGCAGGCCGTCGGCTCCAAGCCGGATGACGAGACCATACGACCGCGGCGGCGCCCAGGGCTTCATCACGCCCATGGTCTTGATGTGCGCGCCCTGCAACGGCTCCTTGAAGGAATGGCCGGACCGCAGGCGCGGCGCGACCCAGAACTCCGGGTCGATCTCCGCGATCATGCGGCGGCGATAGGCCGGCTCGCGCAGCACGAACTCGACGAGCTGGGTGCGCGCCGTGAAGGCGGTGAGCCAGAAGCCGCCGCCGCGCGCCGGCGACAGCCGGGACGGGTAGACCGGCAGGTGCCGCAGCACATCCTTGCAAGCTCCGTCCGGTGCGATCGAAACCAGGCGATGCCGCCAGCTTTCGCTGACGAGCACGCTGCCGTCGCCCGCGATCGCGCCGAACGCGTAGCCCAAGCCGCCGGCAAGCTGCGTGATGGCGCCTGATTTCGGATCGAGCCGCAGCACTCGGCCGGTCTTGCCGAGCTCCATCAGATCGCGCGCCCAGTCGCCGACATCGTGCAACGACGATCCATCGGTTGCGATCAACGTGCCGTCGCTCGCGGGAGCCAGCGCATTGACGGCGTGCAGCCCTTGCGAAAATGTGGCCGCCGGCGCTTCGGCCGTGGCGTTGTCATAGAGCCGGACTTCCGTGCCGCCAAGCGCGACAGCCAGCCCTCCACCAGGCAAGGAGGCCAGCGCTGAGATCGGCCGCTCGAACGCGCGAACCGTCGTTGCCGAATGTCCGCTCAGCCGTGTCAGCCGCACGCCGTCGGCAAGGAGCAGCGACGTGCCGTCCGTCGTGAGATCCTCCGGCGCCTCGCATTCGAGCAGGATGTCCGCCTGCTCGAGCGCCTGGTTGGGCTTCAACGCTCCGTCGAACGACGGGACGGTGATGGCCGCCTCGCCACGGCCGAGGAAGCGGTTGGCGAATTCGCTGATGGCGGCGATCATGACGACTTCCCCCAGCGCTTGTCGTACTGCACGAAGTCGGGATCGGCATTGTCGAGCTTGAAGCGGCCGATCCGGTTGTTGGCGATGCCGCCGAGATAGAGATAGCCGCGATGCTCGCGCATCGAGGTGATCATGGGATGATTGAGGCCCTTGAGGTCCCAGAACGACTCCAGGATCTTGCCCTGCTCGTTGAACTTGACGACGCAGCCGGTGTTGATGTTCGGGAACAGCCATTCGTCGACCGGCACGCGCTTGGCCATGCGCCGGCGGAAGCCGGGCATCTTCCAGGCGAGATCGAGCGAGGGGCTGCGCATGCCGACCAGCGCCAGCCAGTAATTGCCGTCCGAGGCGAGGTTGATGTTGTCGGGGTAGCCCGGCAGATTGTCCATGACGATCTCGACGTCGCCCTTTTTCGAGCCGGCGAACCAGTAGCGCTTGATCGAGCAGCCGAAGGTTTCCGCGAACAGGATCGATTGCCCGTCGCTCGCGACCGCGACCCCGTTCGGGAATTTGAGGCCGCGCAGCGCGGTGTGGGTCGCGCCCGTCTTGGTGTCGTAGCAGATGATGCGGCCGTTGCCGCGCGCTTCCAGTCCGTCGACCGGCCATTCGTCCATCTCGTAGCGAACGGTGGCCTCGGAGAAGAAGATCAGCCCGTCGTCGGTGATGTCGAGGTCGTCGGCGAGCCGCAGGCGGCTGTCGTCGTTCACGGAGTAGAGGCTGCGGTTGGTCTCGTCGGTGGCCTTCTCCACGGTGCCGTCGGGCTTGATACGATAGAGGCCCATGCCGCCGATGCAGACATAGAGATTGTCCTGCTTGTCGAACGCCATGCCGAGCGGCTGGCCGCCGATATGGGCGAACACCTCCATCCGCTCGTAGTCCGGCGGAAAGAAGCGGATGATGTCGCCGTGCCGCGATCCTGCATAGAGCACGTCGTTGCGATCGAGGATGACGTCCTCCGGCGCCTCGATCCGGCCGAGGCCGATCAGCGAGACCTCGCGCAGCCTGTCGTTCTGCTCGAACGGGCCGCCCTTGCCGATCTCGGTTGGCGGCGGCGGCGGCAGCGCATGGTAGGTCGGGGCGACATAGACCTTGCTGATGATGCGGGTGCGGTTCTTCTGCCAGCGGATGTCGACCATCGCGGCGACCAGCAGGATCGACGCCAGCGCCATGCGGTTGACGCCGCCGCGCGCGTTCATGGCGGTCAGGCCGTTGGTGACGAGCAGGACGATGAGCACGCCGACCATGGACTTGACGACCGAGCCCTTGCCGCCGCCGAGCGTGATGCCGCCGAGCACGGTTGCCGTCAGCACGATCACCTCCAGGCCGACGCCGATGTCGCCGCCGACCGTGCCGAGCCGTGCCGCGAAGAACAGCGCGCCGATGCTGGTCAGGACGCCGCTCGCGACATAGCAGAGCGCGATGGTGCGGCGGACGGGAATGCCGGAATTGTAGGCCGAGCGCCGCGAGCCGCCGATGGCGGTGATGTGCCAGCCGGGCCGCAGCCGCGTCAGGAAGACGTGACCGAAGATCGCGATCACGATGTAGACCAGTGCGACGCTGGGGATACCGAGCACGGTTCCCCCGCCGATGAAGTCCCATGACGGGATATCGGGAAAGGCCGACGCGATGGCGTTGGAATAGCGCTGGATCAACAGATCATAGGCCGAGCGGTAGATGATCAGGGTGATCAGCGTGGTGATGAAGGCGCGCAGCCTGAGATACCCGATCAGCACGCCATTCACGGCGCCGAGCAGCCCGCCGACGATCATGGTGACGACCACCACGGCGGGGACCGGCCAATTGAGCACGTCGAGCAGATAGAGCGCGCAGAAATCCGTCAGTGCGAAGATCGATCCGACCGACAGGTCGATGCCGCCGACGATGACGACCAGCGCCATGCCGAGGCCGATGAAGCCGATCTCGCCGGCCTGCCGCGCGGTGTCGGCGAGGCTCGCCGGGGAGAGGAAGTGCTCGAGCGAGCGGCTGAGCGCGAAGCCGACGATCAGGAGCAGGATCACCGGAATGGCGGTTTCGGTCCATCGTTTGGACAGGATCTCACCGAGGAGATGGTCCGGCCAGTAGCGATATCGGAGCCTCGTCAGTGTCTCGCGCATCTGCCTTCCGCTGATTTATGTGCAAGGTTGCGCGTTCCACACCCGAAGGCGCGGAACGCGCAGCTTTCTTGTGCGATCACTTCTTGAGATCGGAGAGATTCCAGCACGCTGTCTGGGTGTCGGCGTTTTCCTTGGTGATCGGGATCAGCGTCGTATATTCCGAGCCTTTGACCGAGCCCGGCTTGGCGCCCGACGACAGCAGCCACTTGATGGTGCCGGCCATTTGCGCGGCCTGCGTCGGCACGTCGTAGCTCATGTTGAGATCGAACGAACCGTTCTTCACGAGCTCGCATGCGCCCTTGCGCTCGCCGCCGCCCGATGTCGCCAGGAACACCTTGCCGGTCAGGCCGGCTTCCTTGATCGCGGCGGCGGTGCCGATGTCCATGCCGTCCCAGAAACCGACGATGCCGCAGAGATCCGGATTCTGCTTCAACACGGTCTGGGTGATCGCCTTGGCCTTGGCCGCATCCCAATCGGCGGCCTGGCTGGAGACCACCTTGATCTCCGGGTGCTTGGCGAGGATGTTCTCGACGCCCTTGAGCGTGTAGGCGCTGGCGGCCGCGGAGAGCGCGCCCTGGATGATGGCGATCTTGTTCGACTTGCCCTGGCAGGCCTTCACCACGCCCTCGGTCTGGCGCTCGCCGATCTCGATCCAGTTGGCGCCGACGAAGGCCGAGCTGCGATAGGCCGAGCCCATGTTGATCTGGATGACGTAGATGCCTTCGTTCTCGGCGCGCTGCAGCAGCTTTGCGTAGGTCTGGACGTCGGGATTGTGGATCACCATCACTGCCGGCTTCTCCGAGATCAGCGAGGTGACGGCTTGCGCGCCCGCATTCGTATTCCAGTTGGGATCGCGAATGACGAACTTGACGCCGAAGGGCTCGAGCTCCTTCTTGAGCCCCGCATACCAGCCTTCGGTGAGGTCGAAATTCATCGCGACCGGCACATAGGCGACGGTCTTGCCGGCAAGTGCTTCCCGGAAGGTCTTCTGGAACGGCTCGTCGAGCCCTTGCTGGGCGAGGGCTGGGACGGTGCCGGCCGAAAGCGCCAGTGCGGCGAGACTTCCAAGCGCGAGCTTGTGCATGCAGGTCATTGTCTTCCTCCTTGTTGGGGCAGATCAGATGTCGCCCTGTTGGGCCGTTTCTTCGTTGCGTGGATTGAGGAACGTGTCGGTGATGACGGCGATCAGGAGCACGAGGCCCTTGATGAGGTTCTGGCCGGCATAGGGGATGTTCAGGATCGTCATGCCGTTCAGCATCGTCCCGATCAGCAGCGTGCCGATGATGACGTTGACGACACCGCCGCGTCCGCCCGACAGGCCGATGCCGCCGAGCACGACGACGAGGATGACGTCGTAGATCAGCGTGGAGTTGAAGATGCGGGTCGGCATGGAGTTGACGGACGCCGCCATGACGAGGCCGGCAAAGCAGCCGATCAGCGCGGCGACGACATATTGCAGCACGATGATGGGTCGTGAGGGGATGCCGGTCACGCGCGCCGCGAACGGGTTGTCGCCGATCGCGTAGATGTAGGCGCCCCAGCGCGTCTTGCGCAGCAGGACGAAGACCACGACGCAGGCGATCGCGAACATGACGATCGAGGTGGGGATGCCGAGAATGCTGCCCTGGCCGAGCCGCTCGAAGCCGGTCATGCCGTCGCTCCATTGCACGACGTCGAGCTGGAACAGGGCGGCCTGGCCGAGACCGGCGACGAACAGGCCGGTCGCCAGCGTCGCGAACAAGGGCGGCACTTCCGCATAGGCGATCAGCCAGCCGTTGACGAGGCCGATCGCGATCGCCAGCAGGCCGGCCGCCAGCAGCGAAGCGGGCAGCGAATGGCCGTTCTGCACCATCTGCAGCACGAGGCCGCCGGGGACCGCGAGGGCGGCGATCAGCGACAGGTCGATGCCGCGGCCGATCACGACGATCGCCATGGCGAGGCCCAGGATGCCGAGCACTGCCACGTTCTGCAGCAATGTCAGCATGTTGTCGGCGGAGAGAAAGCCGTTCAGGAAGATCGAGAAGCTCAGGAAGAGTGCGGCGAAGACCGCAAACACGATCTCCTGTTGGCTGATCCGAACGCGCTTCATCGCTTGCCATCCCCGGATCGGCATCGCGCGTACGGGATCGCCGTCCCGGCGCGCGCTTGCCTCCCCCCGTCCCAAGTTTGTTTTGCGCTTGATAGGCGAGAGACCTCGATGTGGCTTGCGTCAACGCGCAAACCTTTTGCGCTGGCGCGCAAAGAGTCTTGCGCCAAGCTGACAGGAACCTAAGATCGACCGGCAGGCTTTTGTGCGCTGCACAGACAAACCTCGCTGCAACGGGCCGCCGATGGATCTGGTGTTCACGACCGAGGAGCTGGACCCGGCCAAGCGCTTTGCCGCCTGGCAGGATGCGATCTGCGACCACTACGTTCATGTCGACGTCAACGCGGTGAAGCCGGCCGACTATCAGGGCTTTATCCGTGAGGCGCAATTTGGCCCTGTCACGATGAGCGACGTCTTCCTGTCGGAGCAGCGCATCTCGCGGCGCGAGCGGCACATCGCCAAGCTCGACAAGGATTGTTACTACGTCCAGTTTCTGCAACAGGGCAGCATGGACGTGCTCCAGGCCGGCCAGACCCTGGTGACCAGCCCGGGCATCGGCGCGATCTTTTCGGCTTCCGACGCTTACGATCTCGAATGCTCGAACCAATTCCGGTCGTTGTATCTGGAAATTCCGCGCAAGGAATTTTCGTCGCGTTTTGCCGAAGGCAAGATGCCGCTCGCAGCGACGATCGCGACCGGCCGGGGCCTCGGGCGGATCGCCGCCGAATTCTGCGCGCTGCTGGCCTCGGAGGCCTCGAGCCTGGACGAGACGGCGCGAGGCCGGCTCGGTCACGAGCTGATGGATGTTCTGGCGCTTGCGCTCGACATGGGCGACAAGGACGAATTCTCGGAGGATGCCACCGCACGGAACGCGCGGCTGCGCTCCGTCAAGGCCTGGATCGAGGAGCACCTCACCGACCCGGATTTGTCGCTGGAGAAGATCGCCCGGAGCAACGGCGTCTCGCTCCGGCATCTGCATTATCTGTTCCGGTCGACCGAGATGTCGGTGTCGGAATGGATCCTGAACCGCCGCCTGCAGCGCTGCTACGACGCGCTGATGCGCCCGGAGCTGCGTGCGCTCTCGGTGACCGAGATCGCCTATCGGCTGGGCTTCAGCAGCTCATCGCATTTCAGCACGGTATTCCGCAGGAAGTTCGGCCACAGCCCGTCCGAGCTGCGCCGGCGGCAGACGACGTCGATCGAGTAGGGCGCGGGGATCGCGCGCCGAGCCGCCGGTGATGGCGCTCGGCTGCGACGAGCCCCTGCAGACCGGCCCGCGCGTCCTATTTCTCGACGGCGCCCGTCCAGTCCTTGAAGCCGCCGAGATTGTAGACCTTGTCGTAGCCCAGATCCTTCAGCAGCTTGCCGGCCAGCGCCGACCGTCCACCGGACGCGCAGTAGAGAATGACGCTCTTGCTCTTGTCGAACGCCTTGTCGTGGGACGGCAATTCCGGATCCGCGCGAAACTCCAGCATGCCCCGCGAGACGTTGAGAGCACCCGCGATCTTGCCGCTGGCCGCAACCTCCGGCGCATCGCGCACGTCGACGACCAGTGTGTTGCCGTTTTTGATCAGCTCGGCGGCCTGTTCCGACGTGATCTTCGGGACGGCCGCGTTGGCGGCTTCGAGCATTTGCTTGACGCTGGTGGGCATGGGGTCTCTCCGTGACTGCTTCCGGCGGAGGATAGCATATCGGAAGTGCCCGGCGTCATCCTATCGGAGGAAGCGTCGCATGCGAAATGATTGATCGTGCCGCGCCCTCAGGGCTTCAGCCGGGACATGCAGAGCTTCTTGTCCTGCTCCTTGCGCTGGAAGCCGTAGTTGATGCAGGCCCGGTCCTCGTCCGGCGTATGCTTGGCGATCTCCAGATAGATGCGGGACGGCTTGCCCTCGCCGTAATAGAGGTCTCCCGAGACGTTGACCGCCCCGTCGCCGACGAACTGGTGCCGATAGAACTCGCCGTCCTCCTTCACTGACCCGAAGCAGCCGCGAACGATATTGAGCAGCCGGTCCGTGCGCTGCTCGAGCTCGCGGCGGTTGGTCTTGTCGTATCGCCAGTCGCAGGCGAAGGTCGGCACGATACGGAGCGTGATGTCCTTGTCGGTGCCGACCTTGATGGCGCACTCGGCTCGGGAGGCGAGAAAGTCCTGCGAGACCGTGATCGGGGTGGCGTATTCGTCGATCGCCGCGACGTCGCTGATCTTGACGCCCTTGCTGCCGAGCGTGCCCGGTTCGATGAACCACTTCTCCTTCTTTTCCTTCGTGATGGCGGCGAACAGGTTCGGCGCGTGGCCGGTCACGGTGCGAATCTGATCGCAGAACGGGGCGTTCTTCTGGCTGGCATCGACGGTCTTGACGGCCGGGGTGGACTTCTCCTCCTTGGCGAGCTTGTCGGCCTGGATCTCCTTCAGCTGCTTGACCATCTGGGCCAGATATTCGAGATCGGCCTTCGCACAGGCCTTGGCCTTGCGCTCCTGGCCCTCCTTCAGCCAGCCGGCATACATCTTGTCGACCGGGCCCTTCTGACAGCCGGCCTCGATCAGCTTGGTCTGCTCGGTGTAGTAGGACTGCTGGTCCTTCAGATTGTTGTCCGCGTCGATGCAGTTGAGCGCGTCGTCGCGCTGCTTGGTGAGGCGGTTGTACTCGTCGCGATCGATCTCCTTCCTGTCGTACTTCTCCCTGATCGGCGCCATGGTCGCGTATTTCAGGTCCTCGATGGCGGCGCGCTCGCGGGCGTTGAGATTGAGGGCGGCCTTCTGCTCGGCGTCCAGCCGGTTTTCGACGCTGAAGTCCGGCGGGCAACGCTTGGCGTCGCGTGCCGCGGCCGGGGCGAGGTTGGCGGCGACGGCGAGAAAGATGCAGACGGCCCGGATGCGCATGCAAATGTCCTTCGGTGGGGCAATGCGGTCAGAATAGCGGGGCGGTTTGGGGAGGCAAGGTGGGGTGATGCGCAAAGTGGACTGCCGCGATGGTTCGTTCGCTCTCGAGCCACCCCGGGGGTGATCAATCTCGTTTCACAGCCGACGAGACGCTTGCGGGGCCTGCGAGGCGGCGCGCAATATATCACGCTGAAGCGAGCGTTGAATGACCCCTATGGGTCATGTCGGTCCGGCCGCCGTCAATGATACGACGCAACCCGCCCTGTCGAGCGCTCAATTTGCCCGCAATCCGCGGCAGGAGATGACGATGACTTGCTCCATATCGACCGGTCGGCCCTGCAAGCACTGTCGTCCGCCCGCAGAGATCGAGCCGCTCGGTTTCCAGGCCGACTTTACCGCGGCCGAGCATGAACTGATCCTGCGCGGCTTCCAGCCGGAGGAGATGGAGCAGAAGTGGTCCGTCTGCTGCGACGGCGACTGGGTGTATTTCTGCCGGAGCTGGACCAGGTTCATGATATTTGCGCTTCGTCTGGAACGAACGGCATCGGGTGCGCGCGTTGCCGATTCCCTGGTCAGCAGGGATGCCAACCAGTATCGCTCGACGGACCTCGATCACGACCGCCGACTCGTCCGCGAGCTCATCGACGGATGGTTGCTTTCTCCCGATTGATGCCGCTTGCAGGCCTGAATCCTTATCGGGCTGAACCCCACACAAATTTTCAACTAAGGCATACGGATCAAGAAATCGCAGATGACGGAGCGATGCTTGTGCTCGCGCGGGATTGCGGTGACAGTGCTGGACTGCCACTGTCATTCCACCGCGCTTCGTCCGATGCGTTCAATGGTTCGCCGCCTTCAGGGCTTGAGCCGGGACATGCAGAGCTTCTTGTCCTGCTCCTTCCGCTGGAAGCCGTAATTGATGCAAGCTCGGTCTTCGGCTGGCGTGTGCTTGGTGATCTTCAGATAGATGCGGGACGGCTTGCCTTCGCCATAATGGAGATCGCCCGAGACGGCGACCGCATCGTCGCCGACGAACTGGTGCCGGTAGAACTCGCCGTCCTCCTTGATCGAACCGAAGCAGCCGCGAACGAGATTGAGCAGCCGGTCGGTGCGCTCCTCGAGCTCGCGGCGGTTGGTCTTGTCGTATCGCCAGTCGCAGGCGTAGGTCGGAACGATGCGGATCGTGATGTTCTTCTCGGTGCCGACTTCGATGGAGCATTCCGGTCGAACCGCGAGAAAGTCCTGCGAGACGACAATCGGGGTGGCGTATTCGTCGATTTCCGCGATGTCGCTGATCTTGACGCCCTTGCTGCCGAGCGTGCCAGGTTCGATGAACCACTTCTCCTTCTTCTCTTTGGTGATGGCAGCGAACAAATTGGGCGCGTGGCCCGTCACGGTGCGAATCTGATCGCAGAACGGGGCGTTCTTCTGGCTGGCATCGACGGTCTTGACGGCCGGGGTGGACTTCTCCTCCCTGGCGAGCTTGTCGGCCTGGATCTCCTTCAGCCGCTTGACGGCCTGGGCCAGATATTCGAGATCGGCCTTCGCGCAGGCCTTGGCCTTGCGCTCCTCGCCCTCCTTCAGCCAGGTGGCGTACAATTTGTCGGCCGAGCCCGTGTCGCAGCCGGCCCCGATCAGCTTGATCTTCTCGTTGTAGTAGGCCTGCTGCTCCTTCAGATTGTTGTCGGCATCGATGCAGCCGAGCGCGTCGCTGCGCTGCTTGGTGAGGCGGTTGTACTCGTCGCGATCGAGCTCGTGCCGGTCGGATTTCTCCCTGATCGGCGCCATGGTGACGGACCTCAAATCCGCGATGGCCGCCCGCTCTCGCGCGTTGAGATTGAGGGCGGCCTCCCTTTCGGCCTCCAGGCGATGTTCGACGCTGAAATCCGCCGGGCATCGCTTGGCGTCGCGCGCCGCGGCCGGGGCGAGGTGTGCGGCAAGGGCGAGAAAGAGGCAGAGGGCGTGGACGCGCATGCAAATGTCCTTCGGTGAGGCAATGCTGCCAGAATAGCGGTGCGGTTCGGACAGGCAAGACGGCGGGCGACCGCCATCCTTCAGGACCGCGCCTTGGGCGGGCTCCTCACGATGAGGACGGAGTGCGCGGTAGCGGTTTCAACGGGCTCCGACGCCGACCAGCCTCATCCTGAGGAAGCGCGCGAGCGCCGTCTCGAAGCACGAGGCGCGCGCGGGCGGTCCCCGGCAGTCGTATCCGACAGCCTTGCCTGCCGGAGACACGGCTTGAGGAAACTCCGCTGATTGCACAACCGGTACTTGCGCAATTGCCGTAAAACCATCAGTATGCCTGTCGGCCCATGGTCGATCTGGAGTTGAACGATGTCGCGCATCACGGCGTCATCGTCGCAAGATCGGCCCGACACATCCGCGCTCACCCTGGAAACCTCATGACCCGCATCGACGCAGTCGACTGCAACGCGAGCATTGCCGTCATCGGCGCAGGCCCGGCGGGCCTGTCGACCGCATGGTTCCTGTCCAGGCACGGCTTTCACAACGTCACGGTGCTCGAGAAGCTCGGCCAGATCGGCGGGCTCTGCAAGAGCCTCACCGTCGACGGCATGAGCTATGACCTCGGCGCCAACTACGTCACGTGGGCCTACCAGGAGACGCTGAAGATCGCAGGAGAGGTCGGCGCGACCACCTATGCCGAGAAGCCCTATACCTCGATCGACATCGCGCCGGACGGGAGCAGCTTCAAGTATCGATCGCTCATGGAGGCCGTGCTCTACGACCCCTACACCAAGTCCACCATCTCGTGGTGGACGTTCCTCTGGGCGGCGATTCGATACCTCTATGTCCGCTGGCAGCTGCGCGGCATCATCGACGCGCCTGATTACCTCGACAATATCCACGAGCACCGAGAGCTCTGCGTCGACTTCAAGGCCTGGCTCGCGAAACAGGATCTGATGCCGCTCGCAACCCTGTTCCAGTTTCCGATCACGATCATGGGCTACGGCCAGCTCGACGACATCGCGGCGCCCTATGCGCTGCGCTACATGTCCATTCGCACGTTCTTTCCGATGGTGTTCGGTCACGGCCCGGTCAACTGGATCATCGGGACCTGGCCGCGACGCTTCACCGACGGGTTTCAGCGGCTGTGGGAGCGGGTGTCCTGGCGGGTCAACGTCCGCCTCAACGTCAACATCACCAGCATCGAGCGCTCGGCGGCCGGTGTCCGGATCGAGATGGAGTATCCCGAGCAGGACCTGAACGAGATCAAGATCGTCAAGGACACCAAGCTCTATGACTATCTGGTGCTCGCCTGTCCGTTGACGAAGGATGTGTTCACGCGACTCGGCCTTGCTCCCAATGTCGCCGAGCAGAAGCTGAACCGCGAGATCCAGATCAACCCGTACTGCATGACGACGTTCTGGATCGACATGAAGATGGAGGCGCCCGTCGCGCCGGTCCTGCCGCTCACCGAGCAGGGCACGCCGTGGGCGGTGGCGCGGCAGTTTCAGGATAGCGGCAACATGTTCACGCAGTTCTACACGCGGCCCACCGACAATCAGACCACCGACCAGGTCATCGCGGAGGTCAAGCGCCTGACAAGACTCCTCGGCGGCACGATCGACACCAGCCAGCCGCGCTGGCACACGTTCGACGAGTTCACCTATTTCCAGCACTTCACGCCGGAGCAGATCAAGACCGGCATCTATGCCGACCTCGCCCGCATGCAGGGCGGCGACCGGACGTTCTACGTCGGCGGCGCGACCGACTTCGAGCTGGTGGAGCCGATCGTCGTCCATTCGAAATATATCGTCGAGAAACATTTCGCCGGCGGGGTCCGCGCGACGTAGCGCGGCGGCAAGGTCATCCCCTCATCATCACCGCACGCCCGTGCCTTTGCAGCGCTGGCACTTCACCACCTTGTCGCCTTTCTTGAGCAGGCCCTTGCCTTCGCAATTCTTGCACTTCTGCTTTTTCTTGATGTTGGGGCCTTTTTCACTGGTCATGACATTCTCCTGCCGCCCAACGGCGGCCTCGTGCGGGTGCTCGGCGAAAGGGCGGAGCGATGCGACGTGGGTCCTACACTTACGCTGCCTTTTCTCCACAAGCCATGTCGGAACCCGGGCCGGCCGTTCGTCTTGACTCAAAGTCGCCTCGAACCGGAGTTCCGCGTAAATGGCCCCTCGCGCCAACTGGAAAGGCTTCCTGAGACTGTCCCTCGTCACCTGCCCGGTGGCGCTCTATCCGGCCACATCCGAGAACGAGAAGATCTCGTTCAACCAGCTCAACCGGCAGACCGGCCACCGCGTCAAATATCTGAAGGTGGACGCGGAAACCGGCGACGAGGTGCCGACTGAGGACATCGTCAAGGGCTATGAGCTCGAGAAGGGCCAATACATCGAGGTCTCCAAAGAGGAGCTCGAGGAGATCGCGCTGGAGTCCACGCGCACCATCGAGATCGACGAGTTCGTTGCGAGGTCGGACATCGACCCCCGCTATCTGATCCGCCCCTATTACATCCGGCCCGACGGCAAGGTCGGCCACGACGCCTTCGCGGTGATCCGCGAGACCATCCGCGAGATGGACAAGGTCGCGATCGGGCGCGTGGTGCTGACCAACCGCGAGCACATCATTGCGCTGGAGCCGATGGACAAGGGCCTCGTCGGCACCCTGTTGCGCTACCCCTACGAGGTGCGCAGCGAGCAGGACTATTTCGACGACATCCAGGACGTCAAGGTCACCAAGGACATGCTCGATCTCGCCCGGCACATCGTCAACCAGAAGGCCGGACGCTTCACACCCGAAAAGTTCGAGGACCATTACGAGACCGCGCTGATCGACCTGATCAACGAGAAGCGCGCCGGCAAGGTGATCCGGCCGAAGGACCGGCCGAAGGGCGAGAACGTCGTCGACCTCATGGAGGCGCTGCGCCGGAGTGTCGGCAAGGCAGCCGGAAAGGAGCCCGCGCCCGCGAAGGCGGACAAGCCGGCCAGGAAGCCGAAGAAGGCCGCGGCCGGCCAGAAGGAAATGCTGATGCCGATCGCGGGCAAGAAGGCGGCCAAGGAGACGTCCGCGAAGAAGCAGGCCTCAGGGGCGCGGCGCAAATCGGCATGAAACATCCGGTGACGCCGGACGGACGATACTTCGTCGTCCGCGGACGCCTGTGGCGGATGGCCAATCCGCATTTGGGCGAGCGGGAAACGTCGGAGCTGGTCAAGCGCCTGATGACGGCGCGGCGAGCCGTCCGCGACGCCAAGGCGGCGGCCGATTCCGAATCCGAAGCGGCGGCCCATCGCGCTGTCGACGACGCGAAGCGCGCCCTCGGCGAGCGCGGCCCGGTCTGGTGGCCGGACGGCGCTCCCGATCTCAACCGGCACATGGCGAAAAACACGCCTTACGCCGAATGGTATGCCGAGGTGCAGCGGCGGAGAGAGGCCGCCGCGGACTAGCCATCGAACGGAAGCCGGCGGCTCGGATATCGCGTCAGCGATCTCCGTCCGGGCATTCCGGACAAATGTCTCCGATGGAATCGAGGACGTCGCGGATCTCCGCGATCGCCTCGTCGGGAGAAACACCGGCCGGCGGAGCCTCGCGGGCGAGATCGATGGCGCGTGCGCGGGCGTGAGGGTCGGCCCGGTCCTTGGCCCAGCCATGCTCCTCGCATTCGTGGATGGCGCCGGCCTCTTGCAGCACGTTGAGAGCCCATCCGCGCAGCGTGCGGATCGCCGGCCGTCTATCCCTGGTCATCAGCATCGAGATCGCTCCTTGTCGGGGACGAATCCGCGCCGCCTCCAAATCGTTCCGCGCATTAGCACGGAGCAGGGATTCCGGGTGCGCAGGGTGTGGTGCTGTCCACCTGTTCCGCGGAGATCTGTGCAAGACCTGGGTTTGCGGGGGGGGCTTCACCACGCCCTATTGAAGGGGTGGACATTATATGGTACATGTTCCTCGTAAAGGACGGCAATGGCAGGTAGCGGCCCTCGCAAGGTACCCGTCGTGTTTTACCGCACGCAGGGCGGGGCCGAGGTCGTGCGGGACTGGTTGCGAAGTCTGGACGAAGCCGATCGCCGGGCCGTAGGTCTCGACCTCATGCGTGTTCAATACCGGTGGCCGGTGGGCATGCCGCTTTGCCGCGCACTGGGCGACGGCTTATGGGAGGTGCGCACGTCGTTGCCGAGCAACCGGATCTCCCGCGTCCTGTTCAGCGTGCAGCAGGGCCGCATTCTGGTCCTCCACGGGTTCATCAAGAAGACCCAGAAGACCTCGCCGGACGACTTGGCCCTTGCGCGCCGCAGAAGCCGTGAGTTCGAGAGATGAAGGAGGCCGACATGGCCGGCAAGAAGACCGTGACGAAGAAGAAAGCCGTTCGCTCCACTGCCAAGCTCACCACGCTCGATGACTTCCTCGGCGAAGAAGGCAAGCGCGACGAGTTCGAAGCCATCGCCGTCAAGGAAGTCCTCGCCTGGCAGATCGAGCAGGCGATGAAGGAGAACAACATATCCCGCAACAATCTGGCCCAGCGCATGAAGACCTCGCGCAGCCAGATCGGCCGCCTGCTCGATCCCAAGGACGGCAACGTCACCCTGGCCACGCTGCAGCGCGCGGCGCGGATGGTGGGGCGGTCGCTGAGGCTGGAGCTGGTTTGAGGGGCGAGTGGAACGCGTTGGAATGTCACCGCGGCCATTGCTCGCGAGCGCTACGAGAGCGGCTTGGCTGGCGCGGGAATTTGATGCACCGACACTGTAATTCGAGCCATATTGATGGATATGGCCAATCACGCTCCGAAGAATGAACATGGCATTCCGGGGTTGAGGAACCCAAGTGGATCTTCCGGGCCAAGAACATATTCCGGCCACTCGTTAGCAATGCGTTGGGCTTTCCCTCGCTGGCAATGTGAGCGTGTAACCCCGTTTCGGGCGACATCCAGACAACGCTGCACTACTGGGATAACCTGCTGGCTCCCTAGCACCGCGGGGATTGTCAGCCGAATGTGGTTGTCCAGACCGCTCAGGCAAACGTGTGCGCAGTGACGGTGAATTGCGCGAGTATTTTTGAGAAAGCCTTCGTAGTCAAAACATCGCCGGTCACGTGCATGGAAGCGTACATCATAAAAGTACCCCGGCTTACCATCCACCGGACTTTCCCGCTGAACCCAGCCACGCCTCGATACTTCGATTGATACAGCAACGACGAGCTCAGGATCGGCGATGCCAATTCGTGCCCAATGTTTGTCACTTACCTCCGTCCAGGGAAAAGGGTCGAGATCAAGAAAATGAGCGATCACCGGATCATCTGCCGGTGGCAGCGGGGTGTCTTCATCGTTATAGCTTGTACAGAAATGCCAAAAGCCCTTGTCGAGATCGCGCAGAAACTGGATGACGCGCTGTAGGTCGTCCTCGTGGCCCACTCGAAAATGAGCTACACGGTGCCGGATTTGGGATATTTCCTCCAGCTTCGCTTGCCAGATATTTTGCGGTGGAAGGTAAGGCGAAAATAGTGACCAGCTATCATCAATGGCCTTCTTCAAGGTCGAGAGTGGTGCATAGCTGAGCGCGTCCATCTCTGGCGTCGGCATGTGAATCAGGCGTTTGTCCGATTGAAACGAATTCCCGAGTTTGGGTATGTCCGCGTTCCAGTCATCTCCTCGCAGAGCGCGCAATTCGACGTAGACCATCCTGCGTAGCCATGTCTCGAGCTGCCATAGCCGAGCATAGGTGGAAAGCGAGCGCTTTGGTACGCCCGGGACATCGTCACCTGCACCGCTATCTTCGCTGTCGGTCATGGCTTGCGGGGTGCTCTGCTCCTTCGTGCGAGCGTCGCGCTAAGATACATACTCGCTGCTTGCATGTCAGCAACTTACGTTTGGCGCCATGTGATCACCATTTGACATCAAGCTGATCATCGTAGCGTGTTCCGGGAAAACCGCTCCAAACGTAATGATCGGGAAATAGCCGTGTAGGGCGACGTAAATCGACGCGAAACCCGGGATAGGCATCGCTGATCACTTGCTCGAAAAAGCGCTTGCTGCGAGGGACAAGACAATCAGTTATCGCTAGTAGGAAGCCGTGCAGTTGCTCGTATTCTGCTAAGAGAGTGGTCGGATCGGCTTGTGATTCCATATAGTCAAACAGCAGCTCGACACTATTGCCAGATTGTACAAACAGTGGCCGCCGCTCCTCAAAGTAGACTATCTCGATGGGTTCTCGGACGGGATCAACATTGCCGTGCAATGCAAAATTCCGACGATTGATGATCGTCATGAACTCGGCATAACCGGGAACGCCCTTATCGACTGTCCTGGCGAATCCATCGCAGTTTACGCTAAGCAATTCCAAGCGCTCTGGAATAGTGGTTCTCAGAAAAGCGTTGTATGCGCGTTCGTCGTTACGAATGGCGCTCCGGCAGAATGTGAGAATGAGCATGTTGATGTAGGCTTCCGCCATGACTGGCATCAATAACCGTAGCTTCAGGCAGTCGCCAAAAAGCTTTTCGATCCGCCGAGATTGCTCATCAAATGACTTCCGAGATGCGTCTAGGCTTTCCTTTGAATTGTCTGGATAGATCGTCTCAACAGGAGCCGGACAGTCTACGATGTCCGCATGCAGGTCAGCGCAAAGGTTCGCGATCGCGGCGTATTTATTCTGAAAAAGGATGTATTTCTCTAAGCTCTTTAGGATTGCAGACTTTTCTTTGGCGACCCGCCGGAAATCCGATTTAATTGCGTTGATAAGCTCTTTCCATGCCTCATCCGATAATTTCTCAGAGACAAGTAAGTGAACCTCCCGAAGGTGTCCGCAAATGTATACGTCTTCGTTGCCGGCCTTGAGCTGGAAATCCCAGTGAATAATATTGTCGCTATCGTCTTTGCGCAGCAAGTTCTGAAAGCCGTTCGGCTTCCCAAAACGGGCTCTCAGATAAGCGTAAACATCGACCGGCTTTAACTTCGCGCGGACGGCTAGTATTTCTCTCGTACGTTTGTCGGACGATTTGCTCGCTTCCAGGAATTCGGCCACCTCAGCCGGAGTGCTGGCACGCCAAGTTTCTACATTTGTACAAGCAGGCACGTGCTTTAATCCCTGATCAAGGTGGCAGTGCACAGAATTTATTGAGCTGAAGCGGAGAACCCTCGAGAGTACATTCGTCGAGTCCGGTCCGTCTTCGCCTTCATTTCGTTCAAGCTACGCCGGACACCACGCTTCGCCCTCGCTCTGCGCTTGGCTGCGCCACGCATAGCCCGAAGGGCGAAGCGTGGTGGGCCCGGCAGGACTCGAACCTGCAACCAGACCGTTATGAGCGGCCGGCTCTAACCATTGAGCTACAGGCCCCGCCGCGAGGCAGCTCGCGGGAACGCGGCCGGCAACGGTGCGCGGTTCGTTTACAGGGATGGCGGCGGGGGTGCAATGCTGGCGCGGGCGGACGGGAACGCCAGTACGGCAGCACCCGTCATTTCGAATAACCGAAATCTCCGATGATGCCTGTATACCCCTGTTTTGCCCGACGAAGCAAACCGCCTCGGGAAGCAGCGGACATGCGGAGGCCGGGTTTTCAGCCTCCCGTAACCCATTGAAATCACTAGCCCCGTCTACTGTGCATGGGGTTGTTTTGCGACTTTTTGGTATGGAGGGAGCCCTCCCGAGCCCCCTCTCAGACTTGCCGCGGGGCGCCATCCGCTCAGCTACTCCACCGACACCCCGGCGAACTCGACCACCTTGCGCCACTTCTCGGTCTCGTCCGCGACCAGCTTGCCGAACTCGGCCGGCGTCATCGGCTTGGGGAGGCCGCCGACTTCGGTGAGGCGGGCGACCACCTTCGGGTCCTTCAGCACTTCGCCGACGGCCTTGTTGAGGGTCTCGACCACCTCGCTCGGCGTGCCCTTCGGCGCGGAGATGCCGTAGAAGCCGACCGATTCGAAGCCCGGCACGGTCTCGGCGATCGCGGGCACGTCAGGCACGCTCGGCCAGCGCTGCGGCGAGGTCACGCCCAGCGCGCGGACGTTGCCGCCTTTCACCTGCTCCAGCGCGGAGGGCAGATTGTCGAAGATCAGCTGCACCTTGTTGGAGATGATGTCGGGGAAGGCGATCGCGGAGCCACGATAGGGCACGTGGATCATGTCGCACTTGGTCATCGCCTTGAACAGCTCGGCCGACATGTGCACCGAGGTGCCGTTGCCGGAGGAGGCATAGGAGATCTTGCCGGGATTGGCCTTGCAATAGTCGATGAACTCCTGAACCGTCTTGGCCGGGAACGCGTTGGAGACCACCAGCATGTTGGTGAGCTGCATGATGCTCGCCACCGGCACGGTGTCGCGGATGAAGTCGAACGGCAGCTTCTTGTAGAGCGAGGTCGAGATCGCGTTGTTGGGCGCGACGAACAGCAGCGTGTAGCCGTCGGGCGGCGAGTTGATCGCCGCCGCGGCGGCGATGTTGCCGCCGGAGCCGGCCTTGTTCTCGACGATGAATTGCTGGCCGAGCCGGTCCGACAGCGCCTGCGCCATGATCCGGGCCACGATGTCGACCGGGCCGCCGGCGGCGAAGCCGATGAACCAGTGCACCGGGCGGTCGGGATAGGCGGCGGAGGCCGGAGGGGTGACGCTGAAAAGACCTGAGAGAACCGCGAGCCCGAAAACACCCCGACGCAAAATTCGCAACATGACGCCTCCCATTGTTCTATTGTCGTTGGGGGCATGCTTTCACAAAATCGGCTCGCTGCCTACATCGCCGCAAGTCGGTGTTGACGCAGGCTCCACGGGAATGACCATGAGATTCGCGATCATCGTTCTCGCAGCCGTGCTGCTCGCCGGCCCCGCTGCTGCGCAAGCCGGAGGCACGGCCATTTCGATCACGACACTCAGTCTGGGGACTGCGACACCCGGCGGCGGCTTTCCGCTCTATGGCAACGCCTTTGCCGAGGTGATGAACGCGGCCGATCCGCAACTCTCGATCGCGCCCCGCAACACCAAGGGCAGCAACGAGAACATCCCGCTTCTGGAGAAGGGCGAGCTCGATCTCGCGCTGGTCGCGGGCGAGCCGGCCTATGAGGCCTTTGCCGGCATCGGCCGCGCGCCGGTGCGGCTGAAGATATTGACGGCGATCTATTCCAACCCCGGCATGTTCGTGGTGCGCGCCGACAGTCCCTACCGGACCATCCGCGATCTCGTCGGCCAGCCCGTCGCGTTCGGCGCCAAGGGCTCAGGCCTGCCGATCCTGGCGCGCTATGTGCTGGATGGGCTCGGTCTCAAGCAGGACGAGGACTTCAAGGCGATCTATCTCGACCGCGCCGGCGACGGCCCCGCGATGGTCGAGGACGGCCGCGTCGCCGCGCTGTGGGGCGCCGGCATCGGCTGGCCCGGCTTTGCCGCCGTGGCATCGAGCGCGTCGGGCGCACGCTTCATCGCGCCTGATGCGGACGAGATGACGCGCATCCGCGCCAAGCACTCCTTCCTGAAGCCGCTCTTGGTGCCGGCGAACAGCTATCCGCAACAGACCGCGCCGATCGCCTCGCTCGGCTCGTGGAGCTTCGTGCTGACCCGCGAGGATCTGCCCGACGATGTCGCCTATCGCCTGGCGAAGACGCTGCACGGCGTCGAAGCGGCTTTTTGCAAGAAGCTCGCCCAGGCCTGCGAGACCACGGCGTCGAACACGGTCGCGGCTGCGCCGAGGGCGGAGCTGATCCATCCGGGCGTGATGAGATATTTCCGCGAGGTTGGAGTGATGAAGTAGCTCGCGACCACACCCGAGGTCGTCATGCCCGGGCTTGACCCGGGCATCCACGTTCTTGGCGCCGCACGAAAGATCGTGGATGGCCGGGACAAGTGTTTAGCCCGGCCATGACGACATTCCGTGGTTTTGCTAGCTGTCTACTTCTTCACCATCGCACAGGCCGGGTCCGGCGGGCCGAAGGCCTTGTCGCCGGAGATCGTGGTGAGGATCTTGTAATAGTCCCACGGATATTTGCTCTCCTCCGGCGTCTTCACCTGCACCAGCCAGAGGTCGTGCACCATCAGATTGTCCTCGCGCAGCTTGCCGTTGCGGGCGAAGAAATCCTCGATCGGCTTTTCGCGCATCTTGGCGGCGACCTTGAGCGGATCGTCGGTGCCGGCTTCCTTGATGGCGTTGAGATAGTGCATCACGCTGGAATAGACGCCGGCCTGCCACATCGACGGCATCTTGTTCATCTTGGCGAAGTAGCGCTTCGACCATTCGCGGGTCTTGTCGTCCATGTCCCAGTAGAACGAGGTGGTCAGCAAGAGGCCTTGCGCGGCCTGCAGGCCGAGGCCGTGGATGTCGGTGATCAGCGCCAGCAGCGCCGCCATCTGCTGGCCGCCCTTGAACACGCCGAACTCCGACCCGGTCTTGATCTCGTTCATGTTGTTGGGGGGACCCGCCGCAATGCCGATGATCTTGGCCTTGGAGGCCTGCGCCTGCAGCACGAAGGAGGACAGGTCCGGCGTTGCCAGCGGCGGCCGCACCGAGCCCAGCACCTTGCCGCCATTGGCGGTGACGACCGCGGAGGCGTCGCGCTCCAGCGAATGGCCGAAGGCGTAATCGTCGGTGATGAAGAACCAGCTGTCGCCGCCGCGCTTGACCACCGCGTCCGCCGTGCCGACCGCGAGCGCGCGGGTGTCGAACACCCACTGGATCGCGTAAGGCGAGCAGAACTTGCCGTGGAAGTCCGCGGTGCCGGTGGAGTGGGTGATGAACAGCCGCTTCTTCTCGTTGGCGATGTTCTGCACCGCGAGCCCGACCGCCGAGACCGGCACGTCGACGATCAGGTCAACCTGCTCGACGTCGTACCAGCGCCGCGCGAGCGAGGCGCCGATGTCGGCCTTGAGCTGGTGATCGCCGACCACGATGCTGATCGGCTTGCCGAGCACGGTGCCGCCGAAATCGTCGATCGCCATCTGCGCCGCCGTCACCGAGCCCTGGCCGGTCGGCGCGGAGGCCGGGCCGTTCATGTCGGTGAGCACGCCGATCTTGACGATGTCGTCGGAAAGCTGCGCCGATGCCGCGCCGGACAGCAATGCCGCCGTCAAGGCGGCCGCGACCGGCAGTCCAAATCTGATTGGATTCACGCTTGTCCTCCCCTGATCCGGCGCGTTGGCCGGTGTTGCCCCGGGTGTGCCCCCGGCTGAATTGGTTTCTTTTGCAACTATTTGGGGGCGGGCGTCAATGTCAGGCTGCGAAGCGGATCTGGCCTGCGGGCGAGGGATCGTAGCCGGTCAGTTCCTCGGCGCGCTGCCGCAGCCGTCTTTCGCCGAGAAACCGGAGCAGGGCCTGCATCGGCGGGCGGAAATAGCTGCGCTGCCGCATCGCAAGGTCGAAGTTTTCCCAGACCAGCGGCACGAAATCGAGGCCGGCGGAGCGCGCGGTGGCGCGCGTGGCGATGCCGCAATCGGCCTGTCCGGCGCGGACCAGTTCGGCAAGGTCCGGACCGGTCAGGCACGGGGCCTCGGCCCGGCGCAAATCGCGTGTCGAGGCCCCCGCGCGCTTCAGCAGCACGTCGAGCAGCATCTGCGCGCCCGTGCCCTGCTGCCGCATCGCCATCCTGGCGCCGCGCGCGAGCACGTCGGTCAGGCCGTGCAGGTGCTTGGGATTGCCTTGCGGCAGCACGAGACCCTGCTCGCGGCGCACGAACGCGACCAGCACCACATCATGCAGGTCGGGGGCTGCGCGCAGCGCTTCGACACTGGCGGCGCCGGCGAGATCATCGGTTGCGTCGAGGCCGTGGAAGTGCACCGCCGCCGCCATTACCTCGTTACGCTGCAGGCGCTCGAGCCCGCGCACGCTGCCCTCGCTCATCGATCCCAGGCCCGAGCCGGATTCGCGCAAGGCCCAGTCCAGCAGCTCGTCCTGGCTGCCGCCGACGACCGGCGGCGGCTCCGCGATCAGCATGCCGGCCGGACGCGCGAGGCCCGACAGCACCCAGAGATCGAGCTCGTGCCGTGGGAAGAGCCACTTCCCGGTTACCTTGGTGCAGGGGATCGCGCCGGTGGTGACGAGTTCATAGAGCTTGCGTTCGCCGAGCCGAAGGTAATCGGCGGCTTCGCTGGTCGTCAGGAATTCCATCCTGCATTCCTATGCAAATTCTTGCTTCTTTTTGACGTTCGACGCAGGTGGAATTCTGCATTTCATCAGTTCGTGTCGCCAGGACCATGCCCGATCATCTCGCTGCTTTGCAACACATCCGCGCACGCGATTTCCGCTTTGGTGAACGATCTCAACGCATGCGCAGCCTTGCCGAAATTTCCCGATTTGGAGAACGCATCGGCGCAAGCGCGTCACGAGGGCGGCGCAATCGATCATCATCATGATCGTGTCACGAAAAATGGGAACCTGATCATGGGCCGCCTGTCCGTTGCATTCGCGCTCTTCTGCGGTCTCACCGCGGGCGTTGCGGCCTCAGCCGCGGAGGACCGCGGCATCGTCCTCGCCACGACGACCGCGACACAGGAGTCCGGCCTGCTCGACTATCTGCTGCCGATCTTCCACGACAAGTCCGGCATCGAGGTGACCGTGCTCGCGCGGCGCGCCGACGAGGTGCTGAACGGGCCGCGCAGGGGCGAGGCCGACGTCGTGCTGATGCATGCCCGGCCGCAGGAGGAGAAGTTCGTCGCCGACGGGTTGGGCGTGAAACGCTTCGACGTGATGTACAACGACTATGTGCTGATCGGGCCGAAGAGCGACCCCGCGGCCGTGAAGGGCAAGGACATCGCGACGGCGCTGAAGGCGATCGAAGCCAAGGGTACGCCGTTCGTGACGCGCGGCGACCGCTCCGGGACTCACGCCGCGGAGCTCGCGCTCTGGATCGTCGCCGGTATCGACATCGCGGCCGCCAAGGGCGCCTGGTACCGCGAGGCCGGGCAGGGCATGGCCTCGGCTCTCGACGCCGCGCGCGCCGCCAATGCCTATGTCCTGTCGGATCGCGGCAGCTGGATCGCCTTCCGGGATCGCGGCGATCTCGACGTCGTCGTCGAAGGTGACAAGCGGCTGCTCAATCAGTACGGCGCGATGCTGGTCAACCCGGAGAAGTTTCCGAACGTGAAGAGGGAGCTGGCGCAGACCTTCATCGACTGGCTGATCTCGCCGGAAGGGCAGGCGGCGATCGCAGGCTACAAGGTCGACGGACAGCAGCTGTTCTTCCCCAATGCGGGCAAGTCGGGCGGTTGACGTTCTCACCGCCGGCGGTTGCCAAACCGTGCGATGCATGGTCCACCATGGCGCATGACCCAGCGCCTGCCGCCATCGCTGACACCGCTCGACACCGCGCTCGCCGCGTTGCTGCAAGGCGTCGGTTCGCTTGCACCGATGCACTTGGCGCTGACCGACGCGGCCGGTTGCATCGCCGCCGGCACTCCGCTGCTTGCGGCCCATCCGCCGCACGACGTTGCCGCCGCGGACGGCTGGGCGCTCCGCGCCAATGATCTCGTCGGCGCGTCCTCCTATTCGCCGCTGCCTCTGACGAAGCTGCCGGATTGGGTCGAGGCTGGCGATGCGATGCCGGCGGGATGCGACTGTGTGCTCGACGCCGACGCCGTGGAGGTGTCGGGACCGCTCGTGCAGGTGCTGGCGGAAGGCGTGCCGGGGCAGGGCGTCAGGCGTGCCGGCAGCGACATCGCGGAATGCACGCCTGCAGGGGCTGACGGCTATCCAATCGGTACGGCTGACCTGCTGCTCGCACGCCTTGCCGGTTTGGAGCAACTCGGCGTGCGGCGGCCCCGGCTGCGTATCGTCAACGTGCCGGGCGCGACGGCGACGATGCATCTGGTCGCCGGTCTCGCGCGTACAGAGGGACTGGACGTGGAAACGCGTCAAGCCGGTGCGCGCGATGAAGCCTCGATTGCCGAAGCGCTTGATGCGTCCGCTTGCGATCTCCTGCTGATGGTCGGCGGCAGCGGCGTCGGCCAACGGGATGCCGCCGTTGCGGCCCTGGCCCGGCGCGGCGAAGTGATGGCGCACGGCCTCGCGCTCCAGCCTGGGCGTACCGCGGCGGTGGGCCGGCTCGGACGGGTTCCCGTGGTCGCCTTGCCTGGCTCGCCTGATCCGGCGCTCGCAGCCTGGTTCGCGCTCGTGCTTCCGCTCGTCGATCGCCTCTCGGCGCGTCGGACGCGCCGGCAGGTGACCTTGCCGCTATCGCGAAAGATTGCGTCGAGCGTCGGGATCGCCGAGATCGTGCTGTTGGCGGAGGAACATAAGACATGGAGGCCGCTTGCCGTGGGCGAATGGCCGCTCCAGGCGATTGCTCGTGCGGACGCATGGCTGCTCATTCCCGGTAATCACGAGGGATTCGCAGCAGGTGAGCTGGTCGATGCTTATCTGATGCGGGAGTGATATGGGTTCCGCATGACGATGATCCCGAAACCGCCAGAGCGCAGCGCGCTCGAACAGGAGCAATTCCTCAAAATCCTCTCGCGCGAGGAGGCGCTGGCGCGCTTCGAGGCGGCGCTGTTCCCGCGTGCGCTTTCGTCCGAAACGCGCAAGCTCGGTGCCGCGCTCGGCGCAGCGCTCGCGGAAGACGTCACGGCGCCGATCGACGTTCCCCCGTTCGACCGTTCCAATGTCGATGGCTTCGCCGTGCGTTCCGCCGATCTTTCCGCGGCCGGCGAGGGCGCTCCTCGGCGCCTCTCGCTGAACGGCGAGACCATCCACTGCGGCACCGCGCCGGCGCTGCAAGTCGCGGCGGGAACCGCAACGCCGATCGCGACCGGCGGACCGTTGCCGCGTGGTGCCGACGCCGTCGTCATGGTCGAGCACACCCAGCCTGCCGGCCTCGATGCGATCGACGTGCGTCGGGCGGTCTCGCCTGGACAGTTCGTTTCGTATGCCGGATCCGACATCGCGCGCGGGGAAGCGCTGCTGCGCGCCGGCACCATCATCGGCTCGCGCGAGATCGGCATGCTGGCAGCGTGCGGCATTGCCGAGGTGATTGTCGCGCGCAAGCCGCGCGTGGCCGTGATCTCCACCGGCGACGAGCTGGTTCAGCCCGGCGGCGCCCTTCCGCCCGCCGCGATCTACGACACCAACGGCGCCATCGTTGCTGCTGCGATCGACGAGAATGGCGGCGAGGCGGTCTTCCTCGGCGCCATTGCCGACGATGAAGCCAGGCTCGAAGCTGCCATGCGCGGCGCGCTGGCGGATGCCGACATGCTGGTGCTGTCAGGCGGCACCTCGAAAGGCGCGGGCGACCTGTCCCATCGCATCATCGGCCGGCTCGGCCAGCCCGGCATCATCGCGCATGGCGTTGCGCTCAAGCCCGGCAAGCCGCTGTGCCTTGCGGTGTGCGACGGTAAGCCGGTGGTGATCCTGCCGGGATTTCCGACCTCGGCAATGTTCACCTTCCACGACATGATCGTGCCGGTGTTGCGCAAGCTGGCCGGCCTGCCGCCGCGCTCCGATGCCAAGGTGAGCGCGACCGTGCCGGTCCGCATCGCCTCCGAGCTCGGCCGCACCGAATTCGTCATGGTCTCGCTGGTCGAGGGCAAGCACGGCCTGATCGCCTATCCCTCCGGCAAGGGGTCCGGCGCGATCACGTCGTTTGCGCAGGCCGACGGCTTTCTGCGCGTCGACGCGCTCGCCGACCAGATGCCCGCGGGGACCAAAGCCGAGGTGACGCTGTTCACGCCGCATGTGCGCGTGCCTGATCTCGTCGTCGTCGGCAGCCATTGCACCGGCCTCGATCTCGTCACTGCGCAGCTTGCACATGCGGGCCTTGCCGTGCGCTCGATCGCCGTCGGCAGCCTCGGTGGTCTCGCGGCCGCCAAGCGCGGCGAATGCGATCTCGCGCCGATCCATCTGTTCGACGACAAGAGCGAGACCTACAACACGCCTTATCTCGTCGATGGGCTCGAGCTCGTGACGGGCTGGCGGCGAATGCAGGGCATTGTCTTCCGCAAAGGCGACCGGCGTTTCGAGGGCCTCGGTGCGAAGGAGGCCGTTGCCGCGGCGCTCTCCGATCCCGCCTGCATCATGGTCAACCGCAACCAGGGTGCTGGCACGCGCATCCTGATCGACCGCCTGCTCGGCGGTGCGCGGCCGGAAGGCTATTGGAACCAGCCGCGCTCGCACAACGCAGTCGCGGCGGCCGTCGCACAGCAGCGCGCCGATTGGGGCATGACCATTGCGCCGGTCGCCCATGCGGCCGGCCTCGGTTTCATTCCGCTTGCGGAGGAACATTATGACTTCGCGCTGGTGACGGCGCGCAAAGACAGGCCGGCAGTGCGGGCGTTTCTTGAGGCCCTCGGCTCAGACGAGGCGCGTGCGGCGCTGGAGCGGGCTGGATTTCGGCCCGCGTGATGGACGACGCGGCATGCAAGCCGCGCGACAGGGTGGGGGACGCGATGGCAAGGCCGCTTTCGGTTGCGATCGTCGGTGCCGGCATGGGTGGGCTCGCGACCGCCGCGGCGCTCATGCGCGTCGGTGTCGACGTGATGGTCTACGAGCAAGCCTCTCAATTCGCCCGCGTCGGCGCCGGCATCCAGATCGGCTGCAACGCCATGAAGGTGTTGCGCGCGCTCGGGCTGGAGGAGCGGATGCGGGAGCACTCGTTCTATCCGCGCTCCTGGAACAACCGCGACTGGACGAGCGGCGACATCAAGTTCGACATGATCTTCGGCGAGAGCGCGGAAGAGAAATTCGGCGCTCCCTATCTGCTCGCCCATCGCGGCGATCTGCATGCGGCGCTCGCGAGCGCAGTGCCGGATGAACTCGTGAAGCTGAACCACAAGCTGGTCGGTCTCGACGCGACCGGCGAGGGCGTCCGCTTGAGCTTTGCCGACGGCACCACCACCGTTGCCGATGCCGTGGTCGGTGCGGATGGCGTCCATTCGACGGTGCGCGACATCCTGTTCGACACAGCGCCGGCCAAGTTCACCGGCCGCATCGCCTATCGCACGACCTATCCAGCGACACTGCTCGTTGGGAAGACAATCGACGACTGCACGAAGTGGTGGGGCGAGGACCGCCACATCGTGATCTATTACGTCAAGCCTGATCGGAGCGAGGTCTATCTCGTCACCAGCCTGCCCGAGCCTGACTTCCGCATCGAGTCCTGGTCTGCGAAGGGCGACGTGCGCGATCTGCGCGCCTCGTTCGAGGGCTTTCATCCGGAGGTCGGCAAGGTGCTCGCCGCGTGCCCCGACGTGCACAAATGGGCGATCATGGACCGCGAGGCGCTCGACCGTTGGGCAGACGGCAAGGTGACCCTGCTCGGCGATGCCTGTCATCCCATGACGCCCTACATGACGCAGGGCGCGGCGATGGCGATCGAGGATGCGGCAGTGTTGTCGCGATGCCTCGACGGCATCGATCGCGATGGCGTCGCAGATGCATTCCGCCGCTTCGAGGCAACCCGCAAAGCACGCACGACCCGGGTGCAGGAGACGTCTCGCGCCAACATCTGGCTGAAGGAGCGGACCGATACAAGCTGGGTCTACGGCTACGACGCCTGGTCGGTGCCGCTGGCGGCTTGAGCGGCCTGCTCGCGCGCATGCTCCCGTTCCTCGGCTTCGGCGAGCGCGCGCTGCGCGGCGGGCGACAGCGGCTGCGGATCCGGCGGGACCTCGACAGTGTCCGGCCTGCTTGATCGCTTCGTGTCGTCAATCGTGATGGAGAGATCGAGCGCGAAATCGACAACTTCGAATATGGCGTCCAGAAGGGTGTCAGTCATGGCTCATCCGGGGCATGTCCTGGTCGGTGGTCGCGGCCTTGCATGGTCCGGTTCAAGGTCCCTATGAACTCGAAGGGCTGCTGCCGCGACCAAGGGGCATGAGCCAGGCCATGACCGCGTCAGTCCCCGTCAATTTTCGCAAGATCGCCGCGCTCGTCGCGGCTGCCGGGACGCTGTTCTGGCTCTACACCTTCTATTTCATCGCCCATGTCCCGCTGGGCGACGGCACCGGCTTTCAATGGCTCGCGGTGTTCCCGCTCGGCATGACCTTCGGATTGTTCTTCCTGCCGGCGTGGCTGCTCGTCGCGATCAACCGGCTGCCGCGGCTTACCACGCTGGTCGGCGTCTGCGGCCTGATCGCCTTCGCGATCGTCTGGGCACAGCTCCTCAACGAGTTTCCAAAATCTTAAGGCGACTTAGGGCGTCTACTCATTAAGCGATGTCGGCTCCAGAGGGACTAGCGGAAGTCTCTTGACTGGCCCGGGCTACCGCTTTTGACCCAAGGCGGACCTGGCGGTCCCAGCGCGTTTTCCGCAAGATGCGTGATCAATCCAAATTTGTAACCTCGGCAGTCCCGGGTTGGTTCATCAGAACAGTATCGATGGTCGTTTCGTATTTCGACCATTCCCTTCCCGAGTTCTCGATGCTGATCTTCGGGATATCCAGCTCTGCGTAAAGCTGGTCAGTGAGCTTGCGATAGTGACGGTACAACTCGATGAGCCCGTCAATGCCACCAAGGCCGTGCCTGACGGCATAGGGCGAGTTCAGTTTCCAGTCGACCTGATATGTCACCCATGCATCGCCACGCTCGGCAGCAACCGTTCTGATCGCCCGGTCAACGTCATCCTGATTAAAGTAGATCAGGAAGGGTCGTAATGGCTTGATGGCAGCCACCACCTCATGAATGTAGGCACGAATCAGGGCTGTGTCGGCATCAAGCAGGAACAGTGACGTCAGATTGCCATGGAAAAGTTGTCCGTCGACAACCGTGATGCGCTCTGACACTTGGGCCGAATTGACGTAGGCCCGCCAGCGTGCGGTGGCTGATTTCGCCAGCTGCATCGCCGGCATGTCCGCCCACGGCACATCCCAATCGAAGCGGATCGGATGTGGACTGACGCCCTCGGTGATGCCGAGGGCGGCGATGCCGGATCGATTCAATCGATCGGCGATTCGCCGTACGCTCGTCGTCTTTCCGGACCCCATGATCCCTTCGACGATCACAAGTCCGGAGCGGATGCTGCAAACAGGCCGGGTCATACCGAGGCGATGATAGCCTGTCCCATGCGCCGCCACCAGCGAAGCCTCTTCTCCTTCTGGCCCTTCAGCGACATCGGAAGATTGCTGCTTCTCCGGCGCTGTGGGGCCCAAGCGGACATCCGTCGGCCAGCCCCCTAATGAGTGCAAGCCCTAGGCTGCGTCATCCAGCACCGCCAGCCGTTCGGCCTCGGCGATGTCTTCGACCGTGTTGGCGTTGAAGAAGGGATCGAGCGGCGCGGTCGGCCACGTCACCGTCGCCAGCGGATAGCGCGCGGTCCAGCGGTCGATCTTGCGGAGGTCTTCGACGACGAGCGCGTGGCGCAGCTCGTCGCGCAGGGCGACCTTCCAAAGACCGATCACGGGGTGCGATTGCTCGCCCGAGGCGGCGACCGCGAGCTGCGCGTTCTCGCGGCTCCGCGCATCATGCAGGCGGGCGACCAGATCGCGCGGCAGGAAGGGGCAGTCGCCGGCGGCGCTGAGCACCCATTCGATCTCCGGCCGGTTCGTCGCGGTCCAGTCGAGGGCGGCCAAAATACCGGCGAGCGGGCCTGGGAAGTTGGGCACGTCGTCCGCGATGACCTGCAAGCCGAATGGGGCGAAGCGCGCGGGATCGCCATTGGCGTTCAGGATCAATCCGCTGCACTGGGGCGTCAATCGCGCGATGACGCGCTCCAGGATGGTGCGGCCGCCGATGGTGCGCATCGGCTTGTCGCCGCCGCCCATGCGCCGCGCCAGGCCACCGGCGAGCAGCACGCCAAGAGTTGGTGGAATGTGCGTGGCCGGAAAATCAGTCGTCACCACCTTCACCCTTGCGCTTGTGCTTCGCCGACTCCTCCTCGACGTAAGCGAGGTCCTGGTCGTAGACGATGCGCTCCTCGCCCGCGAGGACGATGAAGCGCTTGCCGCGGGTGCGTCCGACCAGCGTCAGGCCGACCTGCCTTGCGAGATCGACGCCCCAGGCGGTGAAGCCGGAGCGTGACACCAGGATCGGAATGCCCATCCGCACCGTCTTGATCACCATCTCCGAGGTGAGGCGCCCCGTGGTGTAGAGGATCTTGTCGCCGGGGTCGACGCCGTGGCGGTACATCCACCCCGCGATCTTGTCGACGGCGTTGTGCCGGCCGACGTCCTCGGTGTAGCAGAGCGGGGCGCCTTCCTTGCACAGCACGCAGCCGTGGATCGCGCCGGCCTCGAGATAGAGCGAGGGCATGGTGTTGATGGTCTGCGTCATCTGGTACAGCCAGGAGGTGCGCAGCTCCGCCTTCGGCAGCGCGACGCTCTCGACGGCTTCGAGCAAATCGCCGAAGGCGGTGCCCTGCGCGCAGCCGGAGGTCTGCGTGCGCTTCTTCAGCTTGGCCTCGAAATTGGTGTGATGCTCGGTGCGCACCACGACCACCTGGAGATCGTCGTCGTATTCGACCTCGGTGACGGCGTCATTATATTTCAGCATGTTCTGGTTCAGCAAATAGCCGAGCGCCAGATATTCCGGATAGTCGCCGATCGTCATCATGGTGACGATCTCCTGCGCATTCAGGTAGAGCGTCAGCGGCCGCTCCATCGGCACCTTGATCTCGACCCTGGCGCCGGTCTGGTCGGTCCCGATCACGCTCTGGGTCAGGCGCGGATCGTCCGGATTGGGGATGATCAGGGGTACCGGGGCTTTGTCGATCTTCATCATGGCGGTGAGGTTAGCATGACATTCGCGTCAAGCCGATATAAGCATGAGCGAGAATAGGTAAATCCCTCCGTTCGTCATTGCGAGCGTAGCGAAGCAATCCAGGCTATTTCCCCGGCGACGGTCTGGATTGCTTCGTCGCTTCAGTGCAAAATTGCTGCGCAATTTTGTCACGAGCACCTCGAAATGACGGGGAGGAGCTGTGGTTCCACCACAGACCATGCGACCTGCTGAGACGGAGCTGGAATGAAGGTCATCGGCCTGGCGGGCTGGAGCGGTGCGGGAAAGACGACGTTGTTGACGCGGCTGATCCCGCATTTCAACGCGCAGGGCCTTCGCGTCTCGGTCATCAAGCACGCGCATCACCAGTTCGACGTCGATGTACCCGGCAAGGATTCCTGGCGGCATCGGGAGGCCGGCGCGGCCGAGGTGCTTGTGGCTTCCTCGAACCGCTGGGCCTTGATGCACGAACTGCGCGGTGCGGCGGAGCCGCGGCTGCCGGAACTGTTGGGCAAGCTGTCCGCCGTCGATCTCGTCGTGGTCGAGGGCTTCAAGCGCGAGCCGCATCGCAAGATCGAGGTGCATCGCGCGGCAAACGGAAAGCCGCTGCTGTTCCCAGACGATCCCGGGATTGCCGGGATCGCGACCGACACCGCCATTGACACCGGGCTGCCGACTGTCCATCTCGACGACATCGAAGGCGCGGCGGCCTTGCTGCTGCGCGCGGCGATGCCGGTCGAGGAAGCGGTGGCGAAGAGCGCCGCGATACGCTGACGAGGCACCATGGCGCAACTCTCTGACGATTGCTTTGCCTTCGGCGGTCCGATGATGTCGGTCGACGAGGCCGTCGGTCTCATCACGACGCGCGTCAGCGCCATCGCCGATCTGGAGACGGTGACGCTGGTCGAGGCGGACGGGCGCGTGCTGGCGCGCGACGTCGCGGCGCCGCTGCCGCTACCGCCCTTCACCAACTCGGCCGTCGACGGCTACGCCGTGCGGACCGCCGATCTCCCTGTTGGCGCCGAGCATGCGCTCGCGCTGGACGGCCGCATCCAGGCCGGCGGGCTTGCCCAGGCAGCGATCAAGCCCGGCCACACCGCGCGCATCTTCACGGGCGCGCCGATGCCGCCGGGTGCGGAAACCGTCTTCATGCAGGAGGACGTCCGCATCGATGCTTCAGGCAGGATCGTGCTGCCGCCGGGGCTGAAGCCTGGAGCCAATGTCCGGCCCGCGGGCGAGGACATTGCCCAGGGACATGTCGCCCTCCGTGCGGGCCAGCGCTTGCGGCCGCAGCACGTCGCGCTCGCGGCGGCGTTCGGACTTGTCAGTCTCGACGTCGTCAGGCGCATTCGCGTTGCGGTGTTCTCGACCGGCGACGAGCTGGCGTCCCCCGGCGAGCCGCGTGCCGCCTCGCAGCTGTTCGATTCCAACCGCTTCATGCTGATGGCGATGCTGCGCCGTCTCGGCTGCGAGGTCAGCGACCTCGGCATTCTCCGCGACGAGCGGACCTCGCTTGCGGACGGCCTGAAGCAGGTGGCGGGGCAACACGATCTGATCCTCACCACCGGCGGGGTCTCGACCGGCGAAGAGGATCACGTCAAGGCCGCGGTCGAGAGCATCGGCTCGCTGGTGCTGTGGCGGATGGCGATCAAGCCCGGCCGGCCGGTGGCGATGGGCATCATCGACGGCACGCCGCTGATCGGACTGCCCGGCAATCCCGTCGCGAGCTTCGTGACCTTCGTCCATGTGGTGCGGCCGACACTGCTGGCGCTGGCGGGCAGCTTGCCGGAACCATTGACGCCGATCCCGTTGCGCGCGGCGTTTACCTACAAGAAGAAGGCGGGCCGGCGTGAATATGTGCGCGTTTCCTTGCGGCGCGCGCAGGACGGCGGGCTCGAGGCCATCAAGTTTCCGCGCGAGGGGGCGGGGCTGTTGTCCTCGCTGGTCGAGACCGAAGGCCTCGTCGAGCTCGGTGAAGAGGTGACGCAGGTCGAGCCGGGGCAGGACGTAGGCTTTTTGTCCTATGCGGGTCTGTTCTAGAGAGTCCTCTCGTTGACGCCATCGCTCCCTCCCGCCATGTTGCCGCCATGACCAGAACGACGCTCGATCTCACGGGACTGAAATGCCCCTTGCCCGCCCTGAAGACGCGCAAGGCGCTCAAGCCGTTACAGCCGGGCGATCAGCTCGAGGTCCATTGCACCGATCCCTTGTCGGTGATTGACATTCCGAACCTGATCCGCGAGACCGGCGACAAGGTCGAGATCACCGAACGCAACGAGGCGCGCATCGTGTTCCTGGTCGAAAAGAGCGGCGCCTCGTAGAAAGGCGAATGTTCACGGCGGCGACGTTTGACTATGTTGCAGCTGCGGAGGAACGGCCGGGACTTCGCTGCAATGCGAAAGCGCCGCTGTATGCGGTGGAATGAGCTCAAACCTAAACTCTCAAATCCAAGACATCGGGCATGACTTTCTCAACATCGAGGGCAAGCGTTGCCGCAAGTCCTGCGGTGGGGCGCGAGCCTGCCGTCAAGTCCGGCAAGACGGCTGCAGGGCCGGAGTTCGGGGCGCTGGCGCAGGCCTCGATCCTGATCGTCGACGACGAGCCGGGCATGCGGAATTTCCTGGTGCGCACGCTTGGACCGCGCTGCAAGCTTGTGGACGAGGCGGCCGATACCGACCAGGCTTCGCGCAAGCTCGATTCCAACCGCTACGACGTCGTCATTCTCGACAACATCATGCCGGGCAAGAACGGCGTCGATTGGCTCGCCGAGCAGCGCGCCGTCGGCTTTTTCGCCGACGCCATCCTGATCACCGCCTATGCCGACCTCGACACCGCGATCCAGGCGCTGCGCGCCGGCGCGGCCGATTTCGTGCTCAAGCCGTTTCGCTCCAACCAGATCCTCAACGCCGTGGCCCGATGCCTCGACCGTGTCCGCCTCCAGCGCGAGAATTATGTCCTGCGCTACGCCCTGCGTGCCTCGTCCGACCGCACCTTCCTGCGCGACAATCTGATCGGGCAGTCGGCGGCCACGCTGCGCGTGCGCGAGACCATCGCCCGCGTCGCGCGCCTGCCGACCTCGGTTCTCCTCACCGGCGCATCCGGCACCGGCAAGGAAGTGGCAGCACGCTCGATCCACTCGCTATCCGACCGCGCCGACAAGCCCTTCGTGCCCGTGAATTGCGCGGCGATCCCGCCGGATATGATCGAGGCCGAGCTGTTCGGCCACATCAAGGGCGCCTTCACCGGCGCCGATTCGGGGCGTGAGGGCCTGTTCCTGTACGCGCATGGCGGCACGCTGTTCCTCGACGAGATCGGAGAGCTGCCGCTGCCGATGCAGAGCAAGCTGCTCCGCGTGCTCGAAGACCGCCGCGTCCGTCCGGTCGGCTCCGAGCGCGAAGTTCCGGTCGACCTGCGCTTCATCTTCGCAACCAATGCCGAGCTCCAGAAGGAGGTCGAAAACGGGCGTTTCCGGGCCGATCTGTTCTATCGGCTCAACGTGATGCAGATCCCCCTGCCGCTCCTGAAGGATCGCGGCGACGACGTGCAGGAGCTTGCCGCCATCTTCATGAGCAAGCTGTCGGCTCAGCTCGGCATGCCGCCGGTGCCGATCGACGCCTCGGTGCGGGCGGCGCTCGCAAGTTATGACTGGCCAGGCAACGTGCGCGAGCTGCGCAATTTGATCGAGCGCACGCTGATCCTCGGCGCCTTCCCCGACGATTTCGCCGGCCCTCGCAACGACGGTCAGTCGGCGCCTGCCGACAGTCTCGCGGAGCTCGAGCGCCGTCACATCCTCGGTGTGCTGAAGGAGGTCAATGGCAACCGCGAGGAGGCGGCCCGGCGCCTCGGCGTGTCGCGCAAGACCATCGATCGCAAATGCGCGTTATGGGATGTCTGATGGTGCCCGCCGCAGCGACGAGCTTGTGCGGAGACGCTCCGTCCGCTTCCGGTTGCTCGCGATCGCCTTGCTGCCGATGCTGGTCATCCTGCCGCTCCTGCTCGGTGTTGCGATCTTTCGTTGGAACGCGAAATTCGACGCGGCCCTGATCTCCAAGGTCAACGGCGATCTCACCATCGCCCACCAATATCTCGCTCGTATCCTGGAAAAGACCGGCGTCCAGGTCCGGGCGCTCGGCCTGTCGGCCCGCTTCCACGAGGTGCTGGCACCGGATGCGCGCGGCTCGCTGCGCGATCTGCTCGACGAGACCCGCAAGGAGATCGGTCTCGATTTCCTGTACCTGACCAACGATCGCGGCGACGTCCTGGCCTCATCGCCGCCGCTGCAGCGTCGACCGAGACATGACTGGCCGATCGTCATGGCGGCGCTGTCGGGCAAGGTCGCTGCGACGGGCGTAGACATTTTCGGCAATGACGAGCTCGCCGCAATTTCGCCGGCCCTGGCCGAGCGGGCGCGATTGGACCTGGTGCCGACCCCGAACGCGGTGCCGACCGACCGCAGCACGGAGACGCGCGGCATGGTTGTGCACGCGGCGAGCCGGGCGATGCTGCCCGACGGTGGCGCCGCCGCGCTGGTCGGCGGCACGCTGCTCAACCAGAACCTCGAATTCATCGACACGATCAACGATCTCGTCTACCGCGCGGCGAGCCTGCCGGAGGGCAGCCAGGGCACCGCGACGCTGTTCCTGGACGACGTGCGGATATCGACCAACGTCCGTCTGTTCGAGGGACGTCGCGCGCTCGGCACGCGCGTGTCGGCGGCGGTGCGCTCGGCTGTGCTGGGCGAGGGGCGCACCTGGCTCGACAGCGCTTTCGTCGTCAATGACTGGTACATCTCGGCCTACGAGCCGCTGGTCGACAGCTTTGGCAAGCGGGTCGGCATGCTCTATGTCGGCTTTCTGGAGAAGCCGTTCAGCGAGGCGAAATACCAGACGCTGGCGATCATCATCGCGGCGTTCATCGCGATCACCGCTGCGACCGTGCCGATCTTCCTGCGCTGGGCGACCTCCATTTTCATGCCGCTGGAGCGTGTCACGGCGACGATCGGCGAGGTGGAGCGCGGGAACCTCTCCGCCCGGACCAAGATGCCGGTGTTGGGCGACGAGATCGGCCGCGTCGCGGTTCATCTCGACAGCCTGCTCGACCAGATCCAGGAACGCGACCGACAGCTCCGGGAATGGAACGAGGAGCTGAACGTCCGCGTGCTGGAGCGCACCCGGGACCTCGAGCACGCCAATCTCAAGCTCGAGGCAACCACCAAGCAGCTCATCATGTCCGAGAAGCTGGCTGCGATCGGCGAGATCACCGCCGGAGTCGCGCACGAGATCAACAATCCGATCGCGGTGATGCAGGGCAATCTCGACGTCGTCCGCAGCGTGTTCGGGGCCGACGCCGACAAGGCGAAGGTCGAATTTCGCCTGCTCGACGAGCAGATTCACCGCATCAGCCAGATCGTGACCAAGCTGTTGCAGTTTGCAAGGCCGGAGGAATATGCCGGCTATGTCGAGCGCCATGCGCCTGCGAGCGTCATCTCCGACTGTCTGCCGCTGGTGCAGCATCTTCTGAACAAGACAGAGATCGCCGTGGTCAGGGACGACCGCGCCAGCCGGCTCGTGCTGATGAACCGGAACGAACTGCAGCAAGTCCTGGTCAATCTCATCGTCAACGCGATCCACGCCATGCCGGACGGCGGGACCCTGACGCTCCGCTCCTTCGACGCCGAGCGCGACGGCCATCAAGGCGTCGCCATCGAGGTCACTGACACCGGCGTCGGCATGAGCAATGAGGTGATCGAGAAGATATTCGATCCCTTCTACACCACGAAGCGGCGGCAAGGCACCGGACTGGGCCTCTCCATCAGCCAGACCCTGATCAAGCGCCAGGGCGGACAGATCACGGCCGAGAGCCACCTCGGTTCCGGAAGTACATTCACGATGTGGCTGCCGGAAGCGACCTGACTGGACATTTTGTCTCGGGAATTCAGGACATTTTGTCCGACGTGGCACGTTGCGCTGCGGGAAGCCGTTGAATCAACACGATGCGACCTCTGGCACGCGCGTTGCTCATCTCGAGACAGGGTGTTGAGGGGGGATGAGGGCGCGATAGCCGTCACTGCAACGCTGTTGGCCGGCGAAGGGACATCGCCCGCGATCAGTTGCTTGCTCGGCGCACAAGACGCGATGCGCGCCATACGATTCCACTTCGGCATGAATGAAGACGGACCTGTCATGCGCGGCTGCCAAGCACGCGTATGACCGGTTTCAAACCGATGTGCCGGCAAGGCCGCGCTTGGGAGGTAATGCTGATGACGACTGCCGATACCGTACTTGCACCGGTTGGTGCTTCCGGCTTCCTCGATCGTGAACGCACGATCGCGACCGCCGGCTTCAATCGCTGGCTGGTGCCGCCTGCGGCGCTGTGCATCCATCTCTGCATCGGCATGGCCTACGGCTTCTCGGTGTTCTGGTTGCCGCTGTCGCGTGCGATCGGCGTCACCGCGCCGAAGACCTGCGGTGACATTTCGCTATTGCAGGAGCTGTTCACGACCAGCTGCGACTGGAAGGTCGCCAGCATGGGCTGGATGTACACGCTGTTCTTCGTGTTGCTCGGCATCGCGGCTGCGGTCTGGGGCGGCTGGCTGGAACGCGTGGGACCGCGCAAGGCCGGCTTCGTCTCGGCGCTATGCTGGTGCGGCGGCCTCTTCCTCGGTGCGATCGGAGTCTACACCCATCAGCTCTGGCTGCTGTGGCTGGGTTCGGGCGTGATCGGCGGCGTCGGTCTTGGCCTTGGCTATATCTCGCCGGTGTCGACGCTGGTGAAGTGGTTCCCGGACCGCCGCGGCATGGCGACCGGCATGGCCATCATGGGCTTCGGCGGCGGCGCCATGATCGGCGCGCCGCTGGCGAACCTCTTGATGAACTACTTCAAGACCCCGACGTCGGTCGGCGTCTGGGAGACCTTCGTCGCGATGGGCGTCATCTACTTCGTGTTCATGATGATCGGCGCGTTCCGCTATCGCTTGCCGCCGCCCGGCTGGCAGCCCGAAGGCTGGACCCCGCCGTCCAAGGCCAACGCGATGATCTCGAAGAACAACGTGCATCTCAATGACGCACACAAGACACCGCAGTTCTGGCTGATCTGGTGGGTGCTCTGCCTGAACGTGTCGGCGGGTATCGGCGTGATCGGCATGGCTTCACCCATGCTGCAGGAGATCTTCGCCGGCAAGCTGATCGGCCTGCCGGACGTGGGCTTCAACGCGCTCGATGCCGGTCAGAAGGCGCAGATCGCGGCAATCGCCGCGGGCTTCGCCGGATTGCTGTCGCTGTTCAACATCGGCGGCCGCTTCTTCTGGGCGTCGCTGTCGGACAAGATCGGACGCAAGAACACGTACTACACCTTCTTCATCCTCGGCATCGTGCTCTATGCGCTGGCGCCGACCTTCGCGGCGATGGGCTCGAAGCTGCTCTTCGTGCTCGGCTTCGGCATCATCCTGTCGATGTATGGCGGGGGCTTTGCGACCGTGCCGGCCTATCTCGCCGACATGTTCGGCACGCAGTTCGTGGGTGCCATCCACGGCCGGCTGCTGACGGCATGGTCCACCGCGGGCATCATCGGCCCCGTCGTGGTCAACTACATCCGCGAGTTCCAGCTCGCGGCTGGCGTGCCGCGCGATCAGCTCTACAACACCACCATGTACATCCTGTGCGCGATGCTGATCGCGGGCCTGATCTGCAACTACCTGATCAAGCCGGTCGATTCGAAGTGGCACATGAAGGAGGCCGATGTCGCCAAGCTGCAGGCGGCGAGCGCCAGCGCTGCAGCCGCGGGCCCGCACGGTTCCTACGGCATCGGATTTGGCGGGCTTGACGCCAAGGCGGCGCTGTTCTGGGCCTTCGTCGGCGTTCCCCTGCTCTGGGGCGTGTGGAAGACGCTGGAGAGCGCGGTCAAGATATTCTGATCGCCCATTCGTCGCGAGCGGCGGGAGCACACCATGCGCGCGCTCCCGCCGGTCGTTTCGCTTGTTTCAAAATCACCCTGGGGGAATTCGATGGTTCGTAAACTCGTTTGTGCAGCCGCCGTGCTGCTCGTCGCCGGCGCCCTGCAATCCGCATCCGCACAGACCGCGGCGGCACCGGCCGCAACGCCGCCCGCCGCGACCGAGGCCAAGCCCGGCAAGATCAAGCTGACGGTGCAGAAGCTCAAGGACATGAAGGCCAAGTGGAGTGCCAACAAGCCGAAGCTCAGGGAGTGCCGCAAGGACGTGAAGGCCAAGGGCCTCGCGGGCGACGATCGCTGGTTCTATATTGAGGAGTGCATGGGCAAGAGCTGACCCCATCAGCATCGGGGCATGGAGGGTCACCTCTAGCCTCGGAGCGGGAGTCGATACGATTTCGCTATCGCAGCATGGGAAGCCTTTATTGATCTCCAGACCAATTCAGGCTTCGTTCTAGCAGTTGGCGCGTTGGGCGAACGCAAGGCCGTATCCGGGCAGCGATCCAGGGTTGCCCTTGGGTCGCGCTTAACTGCTTCCGCGAGCATGATAATCTTCTTGGCATCTGGCATGCCAGAAGCTAGAACTGGAGTCGTTCTAAAAGACGGGATCGAGACGAATCGATGAGCCACGACGTGCATGAGGTCCGCTCGTTCGAGCATCCGGGCGAGGGGCGGAAGCGAGCCAAGGCCACGCCCAAGGGGCGGCAGGTCGATCCCACCGCCGCGCACGAGATCGAGCAACTGCTCGGCGACAGGCCGCGCCGGCGCGATCTGTTGATCGAATATCTGCACCTGATCCAGGACAAATATCATCAGATCTCGGCTGCGCATCTCGCCGCGCTCGCCGACGAGATGAAGCTCGCCTTCGCCGAAGTGTTCGAGACCGCGACCTTTTACGCGCATTTCGACGTGGTGAAGGAAGGTGAGCCCGAGATCGCGCCGCTGACGATCCGTGTCTGCGATTCTCTCACCTGCGCGATGCTCGGCGGCGAGAAGCTGCTCGCGGATCTGCAGGAAGCCTCGGGCCCCGGCATCCGCGTCGTGCGCGCGCCCTGCGTCGGGCGTTGCGACACCGCGCCGGCCGCGGAGGTCTGGCACAATTTCGTCGACCATGCGACCGTCGCCAACGTGATGGCGGCCGCCAAGGCCGGTGACACCCACGCTCATCTGCCCAAATACATCGACTACGACGCCTATGTTGCCGGCGGCGGCTACAAGCTGCTCGGCCGCGTGCGGTCGGGCGAGTTGCCGACGGACGACCTCCTGAAGGGCCTCGACGACGCCTCGCTGCGCGGCCTCGGCGGCGCCGGCTTCCCGACGGGACGCAAATGGCGCGCGGTGCTCGGCGAGCCCGGCCCGCGGCTGATGGCGATCAACGGTGACGAGGGCGAGCCCGGCACGTTCAAGGACCGCGTCTATCTCGAGAGCGATCCGCACCGCTTCCTCGAAGGCATGCTGATTGGCGCGCATGTGGTGCAGGCCTCCGACGTCTACATCTATCTGCGTGACGAATATCCGGCCTCGCGCGAGATCCTGGAGCGCGAGATCGCAAAGCTGCCGCCGGGCGGGCCGACCCTGCACATGCGCCGCGGGGCCGGCGCCTATATCTGCGGCGAGGAATCCTCGCTGCTGGAAAGCATCGAGGGCAAGCGCGGCCTGCCCCGGCACAAGCCGCCTTATCCATTCCAGGTCGGCCTGTTCGGCCTGCCGACGCTGATCAACAACATCGAGACGCTGTGGTGGGTGCGCGACATCGTCGAGAAGGGCGCCGAGTGGTGGAAGGGCAACGGCCGCCATGAGCGCCACGGCCTGCGCAGCTTCTCGGTCTCGGGGCGCGTCAAGAATCCCGGCATGAAGCTCGCACCGGCGGGCATCACCGTGCACGAATTGATCGACGAATATTGCGGCGGCATGGCCGATGGCCATCAATTCTACGCCTACCTGCCGGGCGGTGCGTCCGGCGGCATCCTGCCGGCGTCGATGGACGACATCCCGCTCGATTTCGGCACGCTGGAGAAATACGGCTGCTTCATCGGATCGGCCGCGATCGTGATCCTGTCGCAGCAGGACAGCGTGCGTGCGGCCGCATTGAACCTGATGAAGTTCTTCGAGGACGAGAGCTGCGGCCAATGCACGCCATGCCGCGTCGGAACCCAGAAGGCGGCGCAGCTGATGCAGAAGCCGGTCTGGAACCGCGCTCTGCTGGAGGAATTGAGCCAGGCGATGCGCGATGCCTCGATCTGCGGGCTCGGACAGGCGGCATCGAATCCGCTGGCCACCGTGATCAAATATTTCCCTGACGAGTTCAAGGAAGCGGCGGAATGACCAAGATTGCATTCGAGCTCGACGGCAAGCAGGTCGAGGCCAAGCCCGGCGAGACCATCTGGCAGGTGGCGAAGCGGCAGGGCCGCGAGATTCCGCATCTGTGCTATTCACCCGCGCCCGATTATCGGCCCGACGGCAATTGCCGCGCCTGCATGGTCGAGATCGAGGGCGAGCGCGTGCTGGCTGCGTCGTGCAAGCGCACGCCGTCGGTCGGCATGAAGGTGAAGACCGAAAGCGCTCGTGCGACCGCTGCGCAGAAGATGGTGATGGAGCTGCTCGTCGCCGACCAGCCGGCGCGCGAGACCAGCCACGATCCCGATTCGAAGTTCTGGCACTGGGCCGAGACCACGGGAGTCACCGAGAGCCGCTTCCCCGCCGCCGAGCGCTGGGCGACCGACGCCAGCCATCCGGCGATGCGCGTCAATCTCGACGCCTGCATCCAATGCGGCCTGTGCGTGCGTGCCTGCCGCGAAGTCCAGGTCAACGACGTCATCGGCATGGCGTATCGCAATCACGATTCCAAGATCGTGTTCGACTTCGACGATCCCATGGGCGAGTCCACGTGCGTCGCCTGCGGCGAATGCGTGCAGGCCTGTCCGACTGGCGCGTTGATGCCGGCCGTGATGCTCGACGACAAGCAGACCCGCGTGACCTATGCCGATAGGAAGGTGGATTCGCTCTGCCCGTTCTGCGGCGTCGGCTGCCAGGTGACCTACGAGGTCAAGGACGAGAAGGTGATCTATGCGGAAGGTCGCGATGGCCCCGCCAATCACAATCGTCTCTGCGTCAAGGGTCGCTTCGGCTTCGATTACATCCACCATCCGCATCGTCTCACAAAACCGCTGGTGCGGCTGCCGAATGCGAAGAAGGATGCCAACGACCAGGTCGATCCCGCCAATCCCTTCACCCATTTCCGTGAAGCGAGCTGGGAAGAAGCGCTCGACATCGCCGCCAAGGGCCTCGTCAAGATCCGCGATGAGAAGGGTGCGAAGGCGCTGGCCGGCTTCGGTTCAGCCAAGGGCTCGAACGAAGAGGCCTATCTATTCCAGAAGCTGGTGCGCACCGGCTTCGGCTCCAACAACGTCGACCACTGCACCCGCCTGTGCCACGCTTCCTCGGTGGCGGCGCTGTTCGAAGGTCTGAGCTCAGGCGCGGTGTCGGCACCGTTCGCGGCTGCGATGGATGCCGAAGTCATCATCGTGATCGGCGCCAACCCGACCGTGAACCATCCGGTCGCCGCGACCTTCATCAAGAATGCGGTCAAGCAGAACGGCGCGAAACTGTTCGTGATGGATCCGCGGCGGCAGACGCTGTCGCGGCATGCGACCAAACATCTGCAGTTCAAGCCGGGCTCCGATGTCGCCATGCTGAATGCGATGATCAACACGATCATCACCGAAGGCCTGACCGACGACCAGTATATCGCCGGCTACACCGAAGGGTTCGAGGACCTCAAGGAGAAGATCAAGGAGTTCACGCCGGAGAAGATGGAGGCGATCTGCGGCATCCCGGCGCAGACCCTGCGCGAGGTCGCGCGGACCTACGCGCGCGCAAAATCGTCGATCATCTTCTGGGGCATGGGCATCAGCCAGCATGTCCACGGCACCGACAATGCGCGCTGCCTGATCGCGCTGGCGCTGATCACCGGTCAGGTCGGCCGTCCCGGCACCGGCCTGCATCCGCTGCGCGGCCAGAACAACGTGCAGGGCGCCTCCGACGCCGGCCTGATCCCGATGTTCCTGCCGGACTATCAGCCGGTCAGCCGCGACGATCTGCGCGGCAGCTTCGAAAAGCTCTGGCAGCAGGATCTCGATCCCGTCCGCGGCCTGACCGTGGTCGAGATCATGAACGCGATCCATGCGGGCGAGATCACGGGCATGTATATCGAGGGCGAGAACCCCGCGATGTCCGACCCCGATCTGCAGCATGCACGCCATGCGCTTGCCATGCTCGATCATCTCGTGGTGCAGGATCTCTTCGTCACCGAGACCGCGTTCCACGCCGACGTGATCCTGCCGGCTTCGGCCTTCGCGGAGAAGGACGGCTCCTTCACCAACACCGATCGCCGCGTGCAGCTCGCGCGCCAGGTGATCAAGCCGCCGGGCGATGCGCGGCAGGATCTCTGGATCATCCAGGAGATCGGCAAGCGCATGGGCCTGCCGTGGAATTATTCCGGTCCCGGCGACGTCTTCACCGAGATGGCGCAGCTGATGCCGTCGCTGAAGAACATCACCTGGGAGCGCCTCGTGCGCGAAGGCGCGGTGACCTATCCAGTCGACGGCCCCGACGTGCCCGGCAACGAGATCATCTTCACCACGGGCTTCCCGACCGCGAGCGGGCGCGGCAAGATCGTGCCGGCCAAGGTGATCCCGCCGGACGAGATCCCGGACGACGAATATCCGATGGTGCTGTCGACCGGTCGCGTGCTGGAGCACTGGCACACCGGCTCGATGACGCGCCGCGCGCAGGTGCTCGACCAGATCGAGCCGGAGGCTGTGGCCTTCATGTCGCCGAAGGACATGCGCAAGAAGAACCTCGCACCCGGCGATTTCATCCGCCTGGAGACCCGCCGCGGCGCGGTCGAGGTCAAGGTCCGCTCGGACCGCGACGTGCCGGAGAACATGGTGTTCATGCCGTTCTGCTACGCGGAGGCGGCGGCGAACCTGTTGACCAACCCGGCGCTCGATCCGTTCGGCAAGATCCCGGAGTTCAAGTTCTGCGCGGCGCGCGCCGAGCGGGCGGAGATGCGGGACGCGGCGGAGTAAGAGCCATCGTTTGGCGGCGCGGTGCCGCCAAACCAACGGTGTCGTCCCTGCGAACGCACGGACCCATACCGCGTGATCTATCGACTGCCGACGGTCGCAGTCCCTGACGCCGGGTCTTCGCCAAACTCCTCCCTGGGGTTATGGGGCCCCGCGTGCGCGGGGACGACGGTTGAATGTGTGGCGGGCATAGCTGCCAAACCGTCATTGCGAGTGAAGCAATCCAGACTGTCTCTCCGACGGGATTTCGGATTGCTTCGCCGCTTCGCTCCTCGCAATGACGGTGGTAAACATCGTCCATGTCCAAAGTCACCCCAGCCACGCGCGCGCTCACAGCCGCCGGTGTCGCCTTCACCGTTCACACTTACGACTATGATCCCGACGCCGAGAGCATCGGGCTGCAGGCGGCGGCCGCGCTCGGTGAGGACCCAGGGCGCGTATTGAAGACGCTGATGGCGCTGGTCGACGGCAAGCCGGTCTGCGTGATCGTTCCGTCGGACCAGGAAGTCTCGATGAAGAAGCTCGCCGCTGCGGTCGGCGGCAAGTCGGCGCAGATGATGAAGCCGCCGGAGGCCGAGCGCGTCACCGGATACAAGGTCGGCGGCATCAGCACGTTCGGGCAGCGCAAGCAGGTACCGACCGTGATCGAGCAGAGCGCGCTCACCCACGACCTCGTCTATCTGAACGGTGGCCAGCGCGGCTTGCAGGTACGGCTGAAGCCTACCGACGTGCGGGATGTCCTCAAGGCGGTCGCCGCCGATGTGCTGGCGTGAGGACGGCGGAGCGCAATCATGATTCGGCCGCAGTTCCTGTGGCTCGCGGCTCTGCTCGGGCTCTGCCTGTCGGCTGAGGCGCATCAGGTCAACCTTGTGACGGCTCGTGTCGCGCTGGCCGGAGATCGTACGGTGAGGGTCGAGTTGGGCCTGAAGGGCAGCGATATCGATCGCCTGATCGGCGCCAAGGTGTACGATGCGCGGCAGGACACGGTCGATCCGGCCGCGATCGATGCGGCCAAAGCTGCGATCCTCAGCTATTTCGAGACGCACCTGGCCGTGATAAGCGACGGCACAGCTTGCCCGCGCGGCGATGTCGCGATCCTGCCCGATGGCGACGGTGTCATCTATCGCACCCGTTTCGCCTGCACCGGGGCCGGCGACATCGTCTACCGCTCCAGCGTGCTGACGGGAGAGATACGGCCGCTCGCCATGTCGTTCTGATCGCAAGAGACAAGTCCGAAACGCAAGCTTTGCTCGACGCGGGCCATACGACGGTGACGCTTTCGGCGGCGCCGTCGTCGTGGTCGACCGTCGAGCGTTATCTGCTCACCGGCATCGAGCATATTTTCCTTGGCTACGATCACATCGCCTTCCTGATCGCCGCGATGCTGTGGGCCTGCCGGTTGATCCCCGTCATCAAGATCGTCACCGCTTTCACGGTCGCACACTCGATCACCTTGTCGCTGGCCGCGCTGGATCTCGTCGTCGTCACCGGCCGCATCGTGGAACCGACGATCGCAGCGTCGGTCATCGTCGTGGCCGTCGAGAATTTTATCTCGCGCGATATCGACAGGCGCTGGCGCGTCGCTTTCTTGTTCGGCCTGATCCACGGCTTCGGCTTTGCCGGCGTGCTTCGTGAAGTCGGCTTGCCGCCGAATGCGATCGTGCCGGCTCTCGGTGCTTTCAACATCGGCGTCGAGATCGGGCAGATCGCGATCGTCGTGATTGTGCTGCAGGTGCTCGGGCTGCTGGACCGGCTTACCGCGGCCGGTCGCGTCGAACCGGTGAGGGCGGCAAGGCCGGTCTATGCGATATCAGCGGCAATCAGCCTGCTGGGCAGCTATTGGTTGATCATGCGCGTCTTCGAGGCTTGATCGCGAGCCACGCGTCCGGCTCCACATTCCATCGTCGCGCGTCAGGCCTCTCTCCTCTGCAGGGGCATTCCTTCCCACGATTGCGGTGTGGACTTGAGTTCGCTCGCGAGCCCTGTATAGATCTGGATTAGAAATAGAATATCGTTCTATCTGACAGAACGACGGCTTCAAGGGATGAAACGATGGAATCCGAATGCGTTCGCCGCGACGCCGATCCGCCGGTGTCATTCACGCCTGACGCCGTTCTTGCGGCTTTCAAGGCGATCCCCGATCTGCTGGCGCGCGATGCGGCGTTGACTGCGCGCGGCCGGTGGCTGGACGTCGACTGTCTGCTCGGGCCAAGCACGCAGCCCTTTCACGTCGCGATCCGCGCCGGCCGGATCGTCGATATGACGCCGACGCCGGTGCTGATGCGCTCCTGGCGCTTCGCCTATCGCGCGACGCCCGCCGCGTTCGCCGCCTATTGGCAGACGATGCCGCCGGCGGGATGGCACGATCTCCTGGCGTTGACCAAGCGTGGGCAGGCAACGCTCGAAGGCGATCTGCATCCGTTCATGACGCATCTTCAGTACTTCAAGGACCTGCTGGCGCTGCCCCGGCGGAGCGCCTTTGGAGGTGTGTCATGAACGGCTTTGTAGAGCCGATCGTCGGGCGCTACGTCCATGTCGAGATCGATGGCGAGGTCAACCGGATCTATTTCGAGGAGAACGGCAGCGGCATCCCATTGGTCTGCCTCCATACCGCCGGCTCGGATGCGCGGCAGTGGCGTCACCTGCTCGTGGACGATGAATTCACCAAGCATTTCCGCGTCATCGCCTTTGACATGCCCTGGCACGGCAAGTCCAATCCGCCCGATAGCCAATTTGGCAGCGAATACCGGCTGACCACTGCCAGCTACACCGCGACCATCCGCGCGTTCTGCAAGGCGCTCGGGCTGGACAGGCCAGTGGTGATGGGTTGCTCGATCGGCGGCCGTATCGTGCTCAATCTCGCTATCGCGCATGCGCACGACTTCCGCGCCTTGATCGGGCTCGAGGCCGCGGATTTCCAGCAGCCATGGTACGACACGGCGTGGCTGAACCGGCCCGACGTTCATGGCGGCGAGATCTGCGCTGCCCTGGTGTCGGGATTGATCGCGCCAAACGGCCCCGAGGTCGCGCGCAATGAAACGCTGTGGGGCTACAAGCAGGGCGGCCCCGGCATCTTCAAGGGTGATCTCTATTTCTATCGCGTCGATGGCGAACTGCGCGGACGCACCTGTGCCATCGACGTCAGCCAATGTCCGCTCTACCTCCTGACCGGCGAGTACGACTTCTCCTGCACGCCCGAGGACACGCTGCGCACCGCCGCCGGCATCCCCGGCGCGAAGGCGACCGTCATGGAGCGGCTCGGCCATTTTCCGATGAGCGAAAACCCTGACCAGTTCCGCCGCTACATCGCGCCGGTGCTGCAAGACATCCTCGATAAGCAGAAGTTGTAAACGGGAGGCGTATGTTATGAAGTTGCGTTGGGTGGTGGCGGCCGTTCTGGCCGTGCAGGCGAGTGCCGCAATTGCGGCCGACAATGTTATCAGGATCGGCGTGCTCAACGACCAGTCCGGCGTGTTCGCGGACAATGGCGGACGCGGCTCGGTTGCGGCCGCAAAGCTCGCAGCCGAAGATTTCGGCAACGAGGTGCTCGGCAAGAAGATCGAGATCATCTCGGCCGACCACCAGAACAAGCCGGACATCGCTTCGGCCACGGCGCGAAAGTGGTTCGACAACGAAGGTGTCGACATGATCGCGGACGGCGCGGCATCGTCCGCCGGCTTTGCCATCCTCGAAGTTGCCAAGCAGAAGAACAGGATCTTCGTCATCTCCGGCCCCGGCTCGTCCGATTTCACGGGAAAATCCTGCTCGCCAGTCAGCTTCCACTTCAACTACGACACCTATGCGCTGTCGAAGCTGACCAGTGACGCGATCACGCGTGCCGGTGGCAAGACCTGGTATTTCGTCACGGCCGACTATGCCTTCGGTCACGCGCTGCAGCGCGACGCCACGAAGTTCATCGAGGCGGCCGGTGGCAAGGTGATCGGCTCGGCCGCGCATCCGCTGGGCACCGCCGACTTCGCCTCGTTCCTGTTGCAGGCGCAGGGCTCCAAGGCCGACGTCGTTGGTCTCGCGACATCAGGCGCCGACGTGCAGACCGCGATCAAGCAGGCCGGCGAGTTCGGCGTCGTCGAGGGCGGCCAGAAGCTTGCCGGCCTGCTCGTCTTCATCACCGACGTGAATTCGCTCGGCCTGAAGGTCACGCAAGGCCTGCAGGTGACGACCTCGTTCTACTGGGATCTCGACGAGCAGACCCGCGCCTGGTCGAAGCGCTACGCTGGCCTGATGGACGGCAAGGTTGCCAGCATGGTGCAGGCCGGTGTTTACAGCGGCGTCCATCACTACCTCGCCGCCGTGAAGGCCGCCGGCACCACCGACACGACGGCCGTTGCCGCCAAGATGCACGAGCTGAAGGTCAACGACATGTACAACAAGGATGTCGCGATCCGCCCCGACGGGCGCGTGCTGCACACGATGTACCTGGTCCAGGTGAAGAAGCCGGAGGAATCCAAGTACAAATACGATTTCTACCGGGTCGTCAGCTCGAAGCCGGGCGGGGAGGTTTTCCGGCCGATGAGCGAGGGTGGTTGCCCGCTGGTGAAGTAAGTGCGGCGACCGGACGGCTTGGTCGCCGTCCGGTCGCAGGATTTCGAGGAGAATACGGAATGTCTGGTTCGATTGGATTCATCGGTCTCGGCGTCATGGGCGAGCCGATTTGCCGCAACCTGTTGCGCAAGAGTGGACGAACGGTGCTTGCGTTCGACCTCGATGCGGAGCCGTTGGCGCGGATCGTAGCCGACGGCGCGACCGCGGCGAAGTCGATCGGGGATGTGGTCGCCGGTGCGGAGACGATCTTCCTGTGTCTGCCCAGCGCCAAGCACGTGACGTCCGTCTTCGAGGGCATCCTGCCGGCGATCAGGCGCGGCCAGACCGTGATCGATCTTGGCACCTCCGATGTCGGCCAGACGCGGTCTTTCGCCAAGCAACTCGCCGACAACGGTGCACTCTGGATCGATGCTCCGATCGCGCGCACACGCCAGGCCGCGCAGGACGGCACGCTCAGCGTCATGGTTGGTGCGACGCCCGAGCAGTTCGCTGTGGTCGAGCCGCTGATCCGGCATTTTGCCACCGATGTCACGCTCTGCGGCGGGACCGGCGCGGGGCAGGTGACCAAGATCCTGAATAACATGGTGCTGTTCGAGACAGTCAACGCGCTGGCCGAAGCCGTCGCGCTCGCCAAGCACAGTGGCGTCGAGCCGAAGCTGCTGCTGGAGACGCTGTCGAAGGGCTCCGCAGACAGCTTCGCGCTGCGCAACCATGGCATGAAGGCGATCATCGCGAAGGAGTTTCCGCTGCGGGCCTTCTCGACCGAATATGCCATGAAGGATCTGTCCTACGCGCTGGAGCTGGGCGCCCAGGCCGGCCTGAGCTTGCGCGGCGCGGCGCTGATGCGCGAGATTTTCCAGGAGACGATCGACAAGGGCATGGGCGATGCGTATTTTCCCGTCATCGCCAAGCTGATCGATCCCTCTGGATTTCCCCAATAGGAGACCCGATGCCTTCGCCCGGTGTCGCCGCCGTTGACCGAGCCCTGAGCATTTTGGCGGCCTTCGAGGATGCGCCGGAGCCGATGACGCTGGCCGAGCTCGCCCGGCGCACCAAGATGTACAAAAGCACGCTGCTTCGGCTGATGACGTCGCTGCAGGAGTTCGGCTATCTCGTGCAGTTCGCCGATGGCCGCTACCATCTCGGTCCGACGCCGTTCCGGCTCGGTGCGGTCTACCAGCGCAGCAACAACATGCATGACCGGGTGATGCCGCTGTTGCGTCAGCTCGTGGCCGACGGGACCGAGAGCCCCTCATTCCACGTGCGGCATGACGCCAGGCGCCGGCTCTGCGTCTTTCGCGTCGATTCCCAGCATTCGACGCTGGACCGGGTGGAAGCCGGCATGCTGCTGCCGCTCGACCGCGGCGCGGCGGGCCGGGTCATCCTCGCCTTCGACGGCGAGAAAGGCGAAGCCTATGACGAGATCCGCGAGGGCTGCATGGCGGTGTCCTTTGGCGAGCGTGATCCCGATTGCGCCGGGCTCGCCTGCCCGGTGTTCGGACCCGGTGGCAAATGTGTCGGCGCCTTGTCGCTCTCGGGGCCCAAGCCGCGCTTCACGCGGGACAACATCAAGGCGATGACCACACTGCTGTTGAAGGCCGCCATCCGGCTGACGCGCGCGCTCGGCGGGCCGACCGAAGCCCTTGATGGCGTGCTGGCCGCCGCGGCCGACGACGCGCGGCCTTCGCGCCGGGCACGACGATAGATTACTGCCTCTGCAGCAGCTTGAGCCGGCAGCGCAGCGCCTCCCGGATATGGGCGCGCGCGAGCTGCTCGGCCTTGTCGCCATTGCGTGCGGCGATCGCCGCGATGATGGCCTGGTGCTCGTCATGGCTGGTCGAGGGACGGCCCGATACGGTGAAGGTGGTCGGGCCGAGCAGGGCGATCCAGTCCTGCAATTCGCGCGAGGCATTGTCGAGATAGCGGTTGCGCGCGGCGCGGCAGATCGCCTCGTGGAAGGCGCGGTTGAGGCGCGCCATCTCGGCGGCGTCGGTCGCGGAGGCCTCGACGAAGGCCTGCTCGATGTCCCTGAGCGCCTCGATCTCGGTGATTGAGGCGTGCTCCGCCGCAAGGCGCGCAGCGGCGCCCTCCATGATCTCGCGCATGGCGTAGAGCTCGAGCACTTCCGAGATCTCGAGATTGCGCACGATCAGGCCGCGGCCACCGGCGGGCTCGACGAAGCCGCGCGCCGCGAGCCGGCCCAGCGCTTCACGCACCGGCGTGCGGCTGACCTTCAGCCGCTGCGCCACTTCCTCCTCGCGCAGGCGGTCCCCGGCGCGATAGCTGCCGGCCTGCAGCGCTTCGCAGAGCGAACGGAATACCGCCTCGCCAAGCGCCACGCCGCCCCCGCGCGCGATCGATCCGCCTGCCTTCACCGGACGTCTGGCCATGACCCTCGTTCCAGCCGGCTGCATCCTGCCCATGCAGGGATGCCGCTTGCATGAGTCATGTATATCTTTGTATACAATAGTACGCAATGGCGCCCGCCGCGACCGGTGGCCGCCGCGTGGTAGAATGTTTCGAGCTTGGTCGCATCGGACAAACGGCATGAGCAGCAAGTACGACGTGCTGGTGATCGGCGGCGGCAATGCGGCGCTGTGCGCGGCGATCGCGGCGCGCCGCGGCGGCGCCTCGGTGCTGGTGCTGGAGGGCGCGCCAAAATTCTACCGCGGCGGCAATACCCGCCACACCCGCAACATGCGCTGCGCCCATGACGCCGCGACCGAAATCCTGACCGGTCCCTACACCGAGGAGGAATTCTGGGAGGATCTGCTGCGGGTCACCGGCGGGCAGACCGATGAGGAACTCGCGCGCCACATGATCCGGGAGTCCAAGGACATCCTGAACTGGATCGTGGAGCAGGGCGTGCGCTGGCAGCCCTCGCTCGGCGGCACTCTGAGCCTCGGCCGCACCAACTCCTTCTTCCTCGGCGGCGGACGGGCGATGCTCAACGCGCTGTACCTGACCGCGGAGCGGCTGGGCGTCGACGTCGAATACGACGCCGAGGTCACCGACCTCGTCATCGAGGACGGCATGTTCCTCGCCGCGCGCCTGAAGCGGCCGATCAAGGGCGAGACCGAGATCCGCGCGACGTCGCTGGTCGCCGCGGCCGGCGGCTTCGAGGCCAACATCGAATGGCTGAAGCAATATTGGGGCGAGGCCGCCGACAACTTCCTGATCCGCGGCACGCCCTATAACCGGGGCTCGATCCTGAAGATGCTGCTCGACAAGGGCGTGCAGGAGGTCGGCGATCCCACCCAGTGCCATGCGGTCGCGATCGATGCCCGCGCGCCGAAGTTCGACGGCGGCATCATCACGCGACATGATTCCGTCGTGTTCGGCATTGTCGTCAACAAGCATGCCCAGCGCTTCTACGACGAGGGCGAGGACATCTGGCCGAAGCGCTACGCGATCTGGGGCCGGCTGGTCGCGGCGCAGCCCGACCAGATTGCCTACATCATCTTCGATTCCACCGTGGTCACGAGCTTCATGCCGACGCTGTTCCCGCCGATTGCAGGACAAACGATCGCCGAGCTTGCCGGCAAGCTCGAGCTCGATCCGGCCGCGCTGGAGAAGACCATCACCGAATTCAACGCCGCGGTGCGGCCCGGCACCTTCGACCACACCATCCTGGACGACTGCGTGACCGAGGGTATCACGCCCCCCAAGACGCATTGGGCGCGCAGGATCGAGACGCCGCCTTATCTCGCCTATCCGGTGCGTCCCGGCATCACCTTCACCTATCTCGGCACGCGCGTGACCAAGGAAGCGCGGATGCTGATGGCTGACGGCAAGCCGTCCGGCAACATGTTCGCGGCCGGCGAGATCATGGCGGGCAACGTGCTCGGCAAGGGTTATGCCGCCGGCATGGGCATGACCATCGGCAGCGTGTTCGGGCGGATCGCAGGACGGGAAGCGGCGAAACATGCACGGAACTAGGATTCTGGACGAGGCCGACCGTCTGATGACGGTCTGCAATTCCTGCCGCTATTGCGAGGGATTGTGCGCGGTATTTCCCGCGATGGAGATGCGGCGCGCCTTCTCCGACGGCGATCTCAACTATCTCGCCAACCTCTGCCATTCCTGCGGCGCCTGCTACGTCGACTGCCAGTTCTCGCCGCCGCACGAATTCAACGTCAACGTCCCGAAGACGCTGGCGGTCGCACGCGCGGAGTCCTATGCGGCCTATGCCTGGCCACAGGCGCTGTCCGGCGCCTTCGCGCGCAACGGCCTCGTCATCAGCCTCGTCGCTGCACTCAGCATGGCGGCCTTCATCCTCGGTTTTGCGGCCTTGAACGACCGCGGCGTGTTGTTTGGCGTGCACACCGGTCCCGGTGCGTTCTACAGACTGATGCCGCACAACGCGATGGCTGCACTGTTCAGCGCCGCATTTCTCTATGCCATCCTCGCGCTGGTCATGAGCGTACGCGCTTTCTGGCGCGACATCGGCACGCCGATCGGCGGCAGAGCCGACGGCGGCTCGATCTTCCAGGCGATCCGTGATGCCGGCGAGTTGCGTTATCTCCATGGCGGCGGCGTCGGCTGCTACAACGAGGACGACAAGCCGACCGACCGGCGGAAGCTTTTCCATCACCTGACGTTCTACGGGTTTGTGCTGTGCTTTGCCGCGACGTCGGTGGCGACGCTCTATCACTACCTCCTCGGACGTGAGGCGCCGTATCCGTGGTGGGATATGCCCGTCGTGCTCGGCACGTTCGGCGGGATCGGCCTCATTGTCGGACCGATCGGGTTGTTCGTCGCCAAATCTCGCCGGGCGCCCGAATTGCTGGACGAGAGCCGCTACGGAATGGATGTCGGCTTCATCGCCATGCTGTTCCTGACCGGGCTTACCGGCGTGCTGCTTCTGATCCTGCGTGAGACCGCTGCCATGGGACCGCTATTGGCGCTGCATCTCGGTGCGGTGTTCGCGTTGTTCATCACGATGCCTTACGGCAAGTTCGTGCACGGCATCTATCGCTTCGCGGCCCTGGTGCGCTATGCGCAGGAGCGGCGCAGCGAAGCCGGCTCCTGAGATTCGGACGGCCGGAATCGGCCTTCGCGCAGGAAGGCGATCGTCTGTGCGATCGCGACCGCATGATTCGGCAGCCCGGTATGGGATGCCTTCACCACGACATGGTCGGCCATGCCGGCGAACATCGCGCTTTGCACCGAGACCCGCCCGTCATTCGGCCTCGGGAGGACGAACAGGCCGGCGACAGGATCGATGAAGCGATTGCCTGCGATCACGCCGACGGGATAGTCCACGGCGGGCAGGGTGTTCGTCCGGGGCGCGGTTGTGAGCTCGAGGCCGGCAGGCCCGTAGAAGGCTCTGAAGAGGCGAGATCCGCTCAGGAGATCGGCGACCTCACTACCGCCGTTCGGCGTGCCCAGCATCACGACGCCGCCTAGCCGCTGCGGTCGATGTCTGGCGATATAGGCGCGTGCCACGAGACCGCCCATCGAATGCGCGACGAAATGTAGCGGCGTGGTGCGTTCGGTGAAACGGCTGATCTCCGGCTGGATGTCGTCGGCAAGCGCCGCGATCGGTTTGCTGCGGCTCGCATAGTCGATGTTGAGCGTCGCGAAGCCGCTCCCCTGGAGCGATCGCTCAAGGCGTCTCATGGATGCCGAGGTGCGCGCGATGCCGTGAAGCAGAACCACTCCCGGGCATCGCGCGTCGCCTGAATGAGGCGCCTCGTGCATCTGGCTTACGCCACCTCGCGCTCCGGCGCAGACGCCTGCTCGCGGGCCATCGTCGTTGCCGTGACGTAGTCGGTCTTGCCGGTGCCGAGCAGCGGCACCTTGTCGACCACCATGATCGCGGCGGGAACGGTGAGCTCGGACGCACCGATCGCCTTGGCCTGGCCCTGCATCACGCTGCGCTCGGCGGTCTTCTCCGTCGTCAGCAGCACGATGCGCTCGCCCTTGCGCTGGTCGGGGATTGACACCGCGACCGAGCCGGCCTGCGGCCACAACGTGGTTGCGATGGCTTCGACCGCCGACAGCGAGACCATTTCGCCCGCGATCTTGGCAAAGCGCTTGGCACGGCCCTTGATGGTGATGAAGCCGGCAGCGTCGATCGCGACGATGTCGCCGGTGTCGTGCCAGCCCTCGGGGAGCTTTTCGAGCACGCCGGGATTTTCGGCCCTGAGGTAACCCAGCATCACGTTCGGGCCGCGTACCGAGAGCCGTCCACCTTCCTCGATGCCGGGGACCGGATCGAGGCGGCTTTCCATCAGCGGCGACAGGCGACCGACGGTGCCGGGGCGGTTGGCCATCGGCGTGTTCATCGCCAGCACCGGCGCCGTCTCGGTGACGCCGTAGCCTTCAAGGATGCGGATGCCGTAGCGCTCCATGAACACCTGCCGCGTGCGATCCTTGACCGCCTCGGCGCCGGCGATCACGAGGCGCAGGGTGCGGAAGTCGTAGGCATGGGCCGAACGGGCATAGCCGGTGAGGAACGTGTCGGTGCCGAACAGGATCGTCGCGCCGGTCTGGTAGATCAGCTCAGGCACGATCCGGTAGTGCAGCGGGGAGGGGTACATATAGATCGGAATGCCCGCGAGCATCGGCATCATCATGCCGCCCGTGAGCCCGAACGAGTGGAACACCGGAAGCACGTTGAACACCTTGTCGTTGGCGTTGGCATCGACCCGCGCCAGCGCCTGCGCCGCATTGGCGAGGATGTTGCGGTGGGACAGCACCACGCCCTTGGGCGTGCCTTCCGAACCCGAGGTAAACAGCACTACGGCCGGATCGTTGGCCTGGCGGACGATGCGCGGCGTCGTCCCGGCGAGCAGGCCCTTGACCTTGTCGGCCACGCCGATCGAGGCGCGGACGTCTTCGAGATAGACGACGCGCGCTTCGGCCGAGATCGCGGCCATCAGCTTGTCGAGCTTGCCCTTCTCGATGAACGCCTTCGAGGTCAGCACGGTCTTGACCTGCGCGGCCTTCATGGCGGCGAGCACGTTGACCGGGCCGGCCGAGAAGTTGAGCATGGCGGGAACGCGGCCGATATTCTGCAGCGCCATGAAGACGACGGCGACGCCCGCCGAGTTCGGCAGCAGCACGCCGACATTCTCGCCGACGTCGGTGCCGATCTCGAGCTTCCGGCTCAGGACCTGTGCGCCGAGGATCAGCTTGCGATAGGTCAGCTTGGTGCCGAGCGCGTCCTCGATGATCACCTTGCCGGTGTCGCGGTCGCGATAGGCGTGTCCGAGCGCCTCGAACAGCGAGTGATCGAGCATCGCGTTCTTCACCAGGGCGTCGATCATCACGTCCTGGAGCGCGGCGCCCGCGGCATTGCGGCGGGCCTTGCCCTTCAGCGCTTCATCCACCGGCAGCTTGACCGGCGGCAGGATGGTGACCGTCACCCGCGGAAACCACGAGCGCTTGATCTGGCTGGAGTTGAGGTAGCTGAGATGCGAGCGCTGGGCACCTTCGATGCGTACGGGCACGACCACGGCGTCGGCCTTGTCGGCGATCATCGCAGTGCCGTCATAGACCTTCATCAGCGAGCCGGAGACGGTGATGCGTCCCTCCGGGAAGATCACCACCGGCTCGCCGGCGGCAACGAGCTTGATCAGGTCGCGCGCGGCCAGCGGCTTGGTCGGGTCCATGGTGTAGTGCTTGACCACGCGCAGGAACGGTTTCGCCCACCAGGCCTTGGCGATGCCGGTATCGACCGCGAAGCTCGCATCGATCGGCAGTACGGCGTGCAGCAGCGGGCCGTCGATCAGGCTGACATGGTTCGGCGCGATCAGCATGCGCGTTCCCGGAGGCGGCAGGTTTTCGAGGCCGCGGATCTCGGTACGGAACAGTGCGCGGAACAGGAGGCCACCGAAGTCGCGCACGCCCTCCTTGCCCCACTTGGTCAGTACGAACCACACCGCACCGAAGCTGGCGACGCCGAGGCCGAAGAAGATCCAGCCGATATGAAGGCCAGCCGCCTGCAAGAGCGCGACGAACAGCGAGCCGACCACCATGAAGGCGGCCTGCAGCACGTTGCCGGCGGCGATGATGCGGGCACGCTCGGACGCGGCCGACCAGGCCTGGACCGCGGCAAAGGAGGGAACGACGAACAGGCCGCCGCCGAATGCGAAGGCGACGAAGTCGACCAGCATGCGCAGGCCTGCGAACGAGGTCGCGAAATCAACCGCCGCGATCTCCTGACCTTTGGTGGTCACGCCGATCGCCCAGGCGAGATCGAGGCCGGCAAACCCCATGATGATGGCGCCGATCGGCACCAGCGCGAGGTTGGGGCGAACGTGGCTGAGGCTGGCGGCGAACAGAGAGCCGATGGCAATGCCGATCGCGAAGATCGCAAGGCACAGCGTCACCACGCCTTCGGTGCCGCCCACCACCTCCTTGACCAGCGCCGGCAGCAGCGACAGCACGATGGCGCCGACCAGCCAGAACCAGGAGACGATCACGGTGCCGTCCCACAGCCGGTGGTCGGCGTGCAACGTCCTGAGCAGGCTCACCGTCGAGGTCCAGGGATTGGTATCGACGGGCAGGTCGGGCGCGGAAGGCGTCGTCTGCGGAATGCGGGAAGCAAAGGCCCAGGACAGCAGCGCCAGCACGACCACCGCGGATGCAACCCAGCCCATATGCGCGGATCCGGCCACGAACTGGCCGCCGGCGACGGTGCCGAGCAGGATGGCCATGAAGGTCGCGCCTTCGACCAGCGCGTTGCCGGTCGCCAGCTCGCCAAGCTCGAGCTGGTCCGGCAGCATGGCGTATTTCACGGGGCCGAACAGGGCGGCGATGGTGCCGAACAGCGCGAGCGCTGCGAACAGCAGCGGCACCGAATGCAGAAAGAAGCCCGCCGCGGCAAAGCCCGCAGCGAAGATCTCGGCGAATTTGAGCCGACGCGCCACGACGGATTTGACGTATTTGTCGGCGAGCTGGCCGCCGAGACCGGACAGGATGAAATAGGGAAAGATGAAGACGGCGCCTGCCACCGTCACCAGCGCATCGCCGTGGCCGGTCGCGGCGCTGTAAAGCAGGATGATGACGAGCGCGTTCTTGAGTACGTTGTCATTGAGCGCCGAGAAGAATTGCGCCCAGAACAGCGGCGCAAAGCGGCGTGACGACATCAATTCCCTGATCATGACTAGTCCTGTTTTGGAAAGGCAGAATGAGGTTCGTTACGTTGTTCTTGGAGCGTCACGACCGGAAGGGGAGGGGACGAACGATTGCGGGCGGTGATCGCCGGCCGGCCTTGTCCCCTCGGTCCCTCTGATCCTGTTGGTCTCCATGCGGTGTCGTTAGGTTCGCAAAATATCTGGTCGCGCCTTCCCGGGTATGCGGCGAACGATGAGGAAAAGCTGAACCGCGTCACTGAAGTCTGCCGAGATCGGCCGCGAACATCGGGACATGGTGAGTCCTTTCTTGCAACCAGTTCGTGCATTCGAGCCGCCCCGCCTGTGCAGGTCGCGCGTCACTCAGGTGAGATGGGCGAGGTGACGAAAGGGCGAGAGGCGGCGGAGCAGGCCGAACCGGCGGCCCTCTTGACGCGCACGCGCGCGGCTCGCCCGCCACATCCGGAAGGTCGCCCGGCGTTCCGCGAGCACGCCCGCAACGTCGCAGGCATTGGCGATGCGATTGATCGGCGCCATTGCGACCCGCAGCAGGGCTTGGCCAAAGCCGGTCACGAGAGCGGCGGCGTCATCGATGAAGGTGGCGGCGATATCAACAGCGAGGGTTTGCATTTTGCAGGTCTCCGGGTTAATTTGAACAATGTTCACATGAGTAGCTTGAAAATGAACAATGTTCAAGAAGAATCGCTGCGAGACCAGAAAAAAAATCGGCGTCGGCTCCAGATCCTGGAGATCGCGCGCCGCATCATCGCAACTAAAGGATTGAGATCGTTGAAGGTTCGCGATGTCGCGGAGGCCGCCGGCTGTTCCGTTGGCAGCGTCTATAACGAGTTCGGGGACTTCGACGGGGTGATCCTGACCGTCAATCGGGAAACCGTTCAGGCCCTCACGGCCCGGCTGCGCGGGGTCCCGGCCGACGATCCGGTGCGCCAGCTCTACGGGCTCGCGGCCACCTATCTCGAATTCTTCGCCGAGCACGCCAACCTGCTGCGCTCGCTGTTCGAGCACCGGATGGAGGACGACCGTCCGTATCCCGACGACATCCTGCAGATGGTGATGGATGCTTTCGCGCTGATGCATCCACCCCTGGTGCGGCTGCTACCGAGCGCGGACGACGTGAAGATCGCGCTGCTGTCGCGCACCCTGTTTTCCGCCGTGCACGGCATCATCTCGCTCGGACTGGAAGAGCGCATGGTCGCCGTGCCGCCGCAGATGCTGCGTCAGCAGGTGGAGCAATTCGTCGACACCCATCTCACGGGTCTCGGGATTCTGCCTTTGCGGTGAACGGAGCGGGCGACCTCAGGCCCGTGCAGCTTCGCGCGGCCGTGTTGCAACGACGATGACATCAGGTCTTCCACCGTCGACCTGAACACGGTTGCGTCCCTTGTCCTTGGCGCGATAGCAGGCGGCATCCGCGCGCCGCATCGCGTCCTCGAGCGTGGTGTTGCCCTCGGCGATGCAGGCGACTCCGATGCTGGCGGTCACCGCAAAGCAGCGATCGTCCCAGGCGAAGGTGAACATCTCCAGCGAGCGTCGCAGCCGTTCGGCGATATCGACCGCGTTCGCGGGCGAGCACTGCGGCAGGATCAGGCCGAATTCGTCGCCGCCGAGGCGCGCCACCAGGTCGTGCGGGCGCCGTTCCTGTTGCAGGAGACGCGAGACCTGGCAGAGCAGGCGATCGCCGGCGAGGTGCCCGCAGCTGTCGTTGACGTTCTTGAACTGGTCGAGATCGAGCAGGATCAGGCTCAGCGAACCTGCCGCGGCAACGTCCAGCTCGCCTTGCAGTCGCGCCTCGAAGGCGCGGCGGTTGGACAGGCCGGTCAGCCAGTCGTGCGACGCCTGGAAGGCCAGACGTTCCTTCTCGGCATGCAAGGCGTCTTCGAACGCCTGTCGTTGCAGCACCAATCGCCGGGTGTGCCAGATCAGGAGCAGGACGAGCGTGATGGCGGTGACGATGTTGATGCCGGTCAGCGTCAGCTTGATGGCGCGGGAGCCTTCGCCGAGGACGGTCGAGAATCGGTTGGCATGCACCGTGAACTGGGCGTTGAGCTCGGAGAGCCGTGACGACAGCACTTGCAGGCGGCGCGCGTCCCGAACAGGACCGTTGTCCCACTCAGAGCGGATGACCTCGCCGAAGACGCTCAGCTCCAGCAGCATGGGGTCGGTAGCGGCCCACTCCCGGATTGCTTCCTGCAGGAAGCTGACGCGGTTGAAATAGCGAAACAGCCAGATCAGTCCCGGAACGTCATCGGGATGATTGCCGCCTTGCAGAAAGCCGATGCGGGCCGCCTCGACGTCGACCGGATCGCGCTCGAGCGCCCAGCGCGCGAACTCGTCGCCGATGGGAACAGCGAGCGAGGCCTGGTATTGCGCGAACTGGCTGGCGTCGCCCGAATGCAGGTAGAGATTGAGGAAATAGACGGCGTTCTTCTGCGAACGCGACCACAACGCTTCACCCGCGACATAGGCCCGGACCGAAGACATCACCTCGAGACTGAATCCCGCGATCGCCGCCTGGAGCACGACGACCATCACGAAAGGCGAGACGAGCTTGATGACGTGAAGGAAGCTGCGTTCCTTCATCGACATGGCTGTTCTGCGAAACACTCTGACGTTCCCCAAATCGGCGATGCCCCCATCGGAGCGCTGCGCCTGCAACGCAAAGTAGATGAGATGGTTGCTTAACTCGATCTGAAAGACGCGGAGGACAGCATTGCAGGGTGAAGGCGTCGTGAAATGAATGTCCGCAGATTGCTTCAAATACCTGGGAATGGGGTGAACCGGCGTGTCACATCCGTCGTGCGTGCGTTGACGAAAGAGGTGAGGGCCGGGCTAGACCAGCACCGGCTTGCGCACGCGGCCGGCGTCACCGAACACGCGCAGGTAACGCTCGATCTCCGAGGGCATGCCGGTCGCCTTCTCCGGATTGTCGGAGAGCTTGACGGCGGGATGGCCGTCCACCGACGACACCTTGCAGACCAGCGAGATCGGATCGAGGTTGAACGAGCCGTCCGGCGTGCAGCCGACGAAGTCGTTGGTGAGGTTGGTGCCCCAGCCGAAGGAGAGCCGCACCCGGCCGGCGAAGTGGTGATAGGTCTCCTCGATCGAGCCGACATCCATGGCATCCGAAAAGACCAGCAGCTTGTCCCTGGGATTGCGGCCCTTCTTTTCCCACCAGGCGATGATCTCCTCGCCGGCCTGGATCGGGGGCGCGCTGTCGGGGCGGAAGCCGGTCCAGTCCGCGACCCACTCCGGCGCATCGCGCAGGAAGGCCTTGGTGCCGAAGGCGTCGGGCAGGGCGATCAGGAGGTTGCCGCCATAGGTCTGGCGCCACTGGTCGAGGATGCGATAGGGCGCCCAGCGCAATTCCTCGTCGTCCCTGGCGAGCGCGGCCGCGACCATCGGCAGCTCGTGCGCGTTGGTGCCGATGGCTTCGAGATCGTTGTCCATCGCCAGCAGCACGTTGGAGGTGCCGATGAAGGACGAGCCAAGGCCCTCCTTCACGGCTTCCACGCACCAGCGCTGCCAGAGGAAGCCGTGACGGCGGCGGGTGCCGAAGTCTGATAGGCGCAGATTTTCGAGCTTGCGGAGACGCTCCACCTTGGTCCAGAGCTTGGCCTTGGCGCGGGCATAGAGCACGTCGAGCTCGAAGCGGCCGCGGCCCTTGATCGCGGCACGGGAGCGCAGCTCGTTGAGGATTGCGAGCGCCGGAATCTCCCACATCGTGGTGTGGGTCCATGGCCCGTGGAAATGCAGCTCGTACTGGCCCTCGACCTTGCGCAGCTCGTATTCGGGCAGGCGGAATTCGGCCAGCCAGCGGATGAAGTCCGCCGAGAACATGTGGGTCTTGCCATAGAAGGTGTTACCGGCGAGCCAGATCAGCTCCTTCTTGGTGAAGCGGATGGTGCGGGCGTGGTCGAGCTGGGCGCGCAGCTCACTCTCGTCGATGATGTCGGCGAGGCGCACATGACGCGAACGGTTGATGACCGAGAAGGTTACCTTCTGATCCGGGTAATCTTCCCGAATCATCTGCAACATCAACAGCTTGTAGAAATCGGTGTCGAGCAGGCTGCGGATGATGGGATCCAGCCGCCAGCTGTGATTGTAGGTCCGGCTCGCAATGTCGGTCACTGTCATGGGCGTATTTTAGCGTGGCTCTCCCTGCGCAACCAGTGGGTTTGGGAAGGGCTGTCTTGCGGAGGGCGGCACCTCAATCACGCCCTGGCGGCCGTCGCGGCGACCGCCTCGAGCTGGCTCCTGACCCAACGGTGGGCGGGGTCCTTCTGATAGCGCTGGTGCCAGACCATGAACATCGGCAGCTCGGCCAGCGTCTGCGTCCGCGACGCCAGCGGGATCCGCGTCTGCGCGAAGCCGCGCATGATCCCCGACGCCAGCAGGCTCGGCATGCTCGCCAGCATCTGCGAGCCGCGAAGGAAGGATGGCACGCCGGAGAAGCTCGGCACGGAGATCGCGATGTCGCGGTGAAGACCGTTGGCGGCCAGCCGGCGGTCGAAGTCGAGCCGCTCATTGTCGGTATAGACGACCGTAATGTGCCGCGCCGCGAGATAGGCCCCGCGGCCGGCCGGGGCGGCGCGCATCTTGGGATCGAAGTAACAGACGTAATGATCGCTCAAGAGGCGCTTCTGCACGATATCGACACCGGATGGCGGCAGTGGCGTGATCAGGACGTCGCAGCGGTTTTCGCGCAACATCGCGGGCGAGGGCGACTGCGAGGGGATCACGCGCAGGTTCAGGCCCTTCACCTGCGCGGCGACATGGGTGAAGAACCGCGGCAGCAGCAGATCACGCTGGAAATCATTGGCGGCGATCGTCAGCGAAAGCTGCGCGCGGGCCGGCTCGAACGTGACGCCGCCGGCAAAGCTTCGCATCTCGTCGATCAGCGCCCGTGCCTTCGCGGCGAGGGCCTGGGCATGCGCGGTGGCGACGATGCCGCGGCCGGATTTCGCGAACAGCGGATCGCCTGCGATCCGCCGCAGCTTGTTCAGCCCGTGGCTGACGGCGGATTGCGTCAGGCCGAGCCGCGTTGCCGCCGCGGTGACCGATCCCTCCTCCAGCACGGCGAGGAACAGTTCGAGCGCGTGGCCGTCGAGGGCCAAATGATCGATTTCTTTCATGCAATATATTATAATTGATCTATTTATTCAGGGAATAGGCCGCGCCATGATCTCCCGATAAGCCGCGTCCGGACCCGGGCGCCGAAGGGAGAGACACGATGAATGCCCAGGCGCCAGCCTTGCGGGATCCCCGCCTCAACCGTCCCGAGCCCCTGACGCCGCCGCTCGGCGACGGCGGCTTCTTCCAGCGTGATCGCTCCATCCATCCGCCCGCACATGCGCCCGGCTACAAATCCTCGGTGCTGCGTTCGCCGCGGCAGGCGCTGCTGTCGCTGGAGAATTCGATTTCGGAGATCACCGGGCCGGTGTTCGGCCACAACGATCTCGGTCCGCTCGACAACGACCTGATCCGCAACTACGCCAAGGACGGCGATCCCGTCGGCGAGCGCATCGTCGTCCATGGTCGCGTGGTCGACGAGACCGGCCGGGGCGTGCCGAACACGCTGGTCGAGTTCTGGCAGGCCAATGCCGGCGGCCGCTACCGGCACAAGAAGGACACCTATCTGGCGCCGATCGATCCGAATTTCGGCGGCTGCGGCCGCGCCCTGACCGACGACACCGGCTATTACTATTTCCGCACCGTGAAGCCGGGCCCCTATCCCTGGCGCAACTACGTCAACTCCTGGCGTCCCGCCCACATCCATTTCTCCGTGTTCGGCTCGGGCTTCGCGCAGCGGCTGATCACGCAGATGTATTTCGAGGGCGATCCCCTGATCCCGATCTGTCCGATCCTGACGACGATCCCGGACAAGGATGCGCTCGATCGCCTGGTCGCGCCGCTCGATCTCAACGCCTCGACGCCGTTCGACTCGCTCGCCTACCGCTTCGACATCGTGCTGCGCGGCCAGCGCTCCACCTATTTTGAAAATCGCACCGCGGGGAACTGAACCCATGCCGCAGCCGCTCAACTATCTCAAGGAAACGGCGTCGCAGACCGCCGGACCCTATGTCCATATCGGCCTGATCCCGGCGATGGCGGGCTTCGACATCTTCGAGAAGAATTTTTCCAACGTGCTGGTGACGCCGAATACCGAGGGCGAGCGCATCACGCTGGAAGGCAAGGTGCTCGACGGCACCGGCACGCCGCTGCGCGACGTGCTGCTGGAGATCTGGCAGGCCAATGCGGCGGGTCGCTACAATCACCCGGCCGATCGTTCGGCCGGCGCGCTGGAGCAGGAGTTTCGCGGCTGGGGCCGCGCCGGCTCCGACTTCGAGAGCGGTCTCGTGACCTTCGAGACCATCAAGCCGGGCGCGATCACCGACAGAGCTGGCCGGACATGCGCGCCGCACATCAACGTCTGGATCGTCGCGCGCGGCATCAACATCGGCCTCAATACGCGGCTCTATTTCTCCGATGAGGAAGCCGCCAACGCCGCCGACCCCGTGCTCAATTTGATCGAGCAGCCGTCCCGGCGCGGGACGCTGATCGCCAAGCGCGGCGAGCGCGCCGGCAAGGTCGTGTATGCCTTCACGATCAATTTGCAGGGGCCCGAGGAGACGGTGTTCTTCGACGTGTGAGGCGTCTAGGCCTCTTCGCCATGGAGCTGCGCGCGGAAGGCGCGCGGTGACACGCCCGTGGCTGCGGCATAGACGCGGCTGAAATAAGCGGGGTCCTCGAAGCCGAGCGTGTAGGCGATCGTCGAGACCGGCAAATTGGTGTAGACGAGGTTGCGCCGCGCCTCGCGGATCATCCGGTTGAGGATGAGGTGCGAGGCGGTGTCGCCGGTCGCGGCCCGTGTGATCCGGTTGAGATGCGTCGGGGTCACGGCCAGCGCCTCGGCGTAGTCGGCGACGCTCCAGCGTTCCAGATGGTGCTGCTCCAGCAGCGCCTCGAAGCGGCGGAACAGGCTGGACTCGACCGTGCCGTTGCCGCCGCTCTCGCTCGTGAGCGCGCGGGCCACCAGCCCGATCATGGCGGAGGACAACGCGCGCAGCACATGGGCGCGGCCGAAATCGCGCGCGGCGTGTTCGGCGAAGATCTGCTTCATGGTGGCGCGGATCTGCGGTGTGCCGCGCACCACGGCCGAGCGCGACAGCGCACCGCGCAGGCCCTCGGCGGCGAGCAGCGCCTCGTCCAGGATTTCCGCGGCGATGGTCAGCACCCACCCTTGCGTGTCGGGCTCGAAGCGGAAGCCGTGGACGTGGCCGACGGGCACGTTGACGACCTGCATCGGCTTCAGCGGCACCACGCGTCCATCCAGCGTCGCCTCGCCGCCGCCGCGCTCGATCAGCAGCACCTGGTGCAGCCGGGCATGGCGATGCACGGCCAGGGTCCAGTCGTGCAGCACCGAGCGGGACGCGATGGTCTCGCAATGCACGACGTCGGGCAGATCGCCGGACTCGCCGAACAGATTGTAGATCCGGATCGCGGGGGCTGCGCTTCTCATGTTCGAATAGTACAAGACAATGGCGAAACCCTCCATCGGTCTGCGGCATCAAATCTGCAAAAAAGTGCCGACGGGAGGACGCAAAAATGAAAGTTCAGGTCTGTATCATCGGCGGCGGGCCGTCCGGGCTGTTGTTGTCCCAGCTCCTGCACCTCAAGGGCATCGACACGATCGTGCTGGAAAAGTACAGCCGCGATCACGTGCTCGCCCGCATCCGCGCCGGCGTGCTCGAGCACGGCTTCGCCAAGCTGATGCGCGAGGCGCAGTGCGGCGAGCGGATGGACCGCGAGGGTGAGATTCACACCGGGTTCGAGATCGCCCATGACGGCGTGCTGTCCAAGATCGACCTGCACAAGCATTCCGGCGGCAATTCGGTGCTGGTCTATGGCCAGACTGAGCTGACGCGCGACCTCTACGAGGCGCGGGACCGGCTCGGCGGCAAGGTCGTGCACAATGCGGAGGACGTGACGCCGCACGATCTGACGTCGGACCGGCCCTACGTGACCTACCGGTCGAACGGCGAGGCCGTCCGCGTCGATTGCGACTACATCGTCGGCGCCGACGGCTTCCACGGCGTCAGCCGCAGGTCGATTCCGAAGGACGTGCTGCGCGAATATGAGAAGGTCTATCCGTTCGGCTGGCTGGGCGTGCTGTCGCGCACCAAGCCGGTGTCGCCCGAGCTGATCTATGTGAAGCACGAGCGCGGCTTTGCGCTTTGTTCTTTGCGCTCGCAGGTGCTGAGCCGCTACTACGTCCAGGTGCCGCTGACCGACAAGGTCGAGGATTGGTCGGACGATGCGTTCTGGGCCGAGCTGAAGCGGCGTCTGCCCGAGCATGTTGCGGGCAACCTGATCACGGGGCCGTCGATCGAGAAGAGCATCGCGCCGCTGCGCAGCTTCGTCGCCGAGCCGATGAGCTATGGCCGGCTGTTCCTCGCCGGCGATGCCGCGCACATCGTGCCGCCCACAGGTGCACGTGGTCTGAACAGCGCCGCGTCCGACATCTACTATCTCTATCACGCTCTGCTCGCGCATTATCAGGGCGGCGATGATTCCGGCCTCAAAGGCTATTCCGCCAAGGCGCTGGCGCGGATCTGGAAGGCGCAGCGCTTCTCCTGGTGGATGACGATGCTCTTGCACCGCTTCCCCGACCGGCTCGACTACGAGGATCGGCTGCAGCAGACCGAGCTGGACTATCTGCTTTCGTCGGAGACGGCGCAGCGTCTGCTCGCGGAGAATTATGTGGGACTGCCGTTTTAGGGTGATGCTCACTTCACCCTCCCCTGGAGGGGGAGGGTCGATCGCGCGCAGCGCGAGCGGGGTGGGGTGATCTCTCCACACGGCCGCTGTTCGATGAGGAGAGACTGTCACCCCACCCAGTCTCACATTTTCGCTGCGCTCAATGTGAGCCGACCCTCCCCCTCCAGGGGAGGGTAAGAGCGCCGTTACTTCCCTTCCAGCGTATTGACCGGTGTCCAGTCCGGGGGCGGGGGATTTGCAGCGAGCGCACGTGCGCGCTTCGCAAACAGAGCCGACGCCGGATCGACGTCCGCCATCTGGCCGAAGGCATCGGCTGCCTTCGCAAAATCCCGCGCGCGCCAGCGGGCGAGCCCCTCCGCATAGGCTGCAGCCGCCTTTGCCTGATCGGCGCTCTCCGCCCCTTTCTCCGCCAACGGCTCGAACACCCTGACCGCCTCGCCGCGGCCGAGCACCCTGATCGCGTCGAGCTCGCGCCAGGCGAAGGCATCGCCGGTCTGTGCCATCGTGGATTCCGATGCCATGATCGCGGTGCCGTAATATTTGTTGGCGCCCTCGAGCCGCGAGGCGACGTTCACGGTGTCGCTCATCACGGTGTAGTTGAAGCGGCGGCGCGAGCCGATATTGCCGACCACGGCTTCGCCGCTGTTCAGCCCGATGCGGTGCGACAGACGATGGCCGGCGAAGGCGGGGTGATCGGCATTGAGCTCCGCCAGCTTGTCGTGGCATTTCAGCGCGGCGCGAACCGCGTTGCGTGCGTGGGCGGGATCGTCGGCCGGTGCGCCGAACATCGCGACGATGGAATCGCCGATATATTTGTCGACATAGCCGCCATGGCTTTCGATGATGTCGGTCATGGCGGACAGATATTCGTTCATCAGCGTCACCAGCTCGCCCGGCGTCATGGTCTCGGCAATGGACGAGAAGCCGCTGAGGTCGGAGAAGAACATGGTGACGTTGCGCATCTCGCCGCCGAGTGCGGGCATCTTGCCAGAGGCGACCATGGTCTCGATGACCTCGGGCGCGAGGTAGAGGGCAAAGCTCTTGCGCAGGAAGCGCTCGTCGCGGTCGGCCAGCACGAAGCGGTAGCCGATCATCGAGGCCAGTGCCGCAAGGCTCGCGAGCGTCGGCTCGGTCAGCGGCAGTGCCAGGGCGTGGACGAAGGCAGCGACGGCAATCGCCGCATAGACGGCGGTCGATGCGAGCCAGACGATCGCGGCGGTGGTCGGCGCGAAGGCGCAGGCCGCGCAGGCGATGATCGCGGCAAACGCGATCGTGAGGATGGTGCGCAGTGGAAGGCCGAGCTCGGTGACCGCGTCGTGCTCGATCAGGTTTCGCACGACCGTGGCGTGCACGAAGACACCCGCGACGTCGCTGCGGGCTTTCTGCGGCGGGCTTGCCGGCGCGGGCAGGGCGCACCGCTCTGCCGGCGTTCCATCGTAGCCGCCGGACAGGCGCATCGAGGTGAGCTTGCGGTCCTCGAAATTCAGGATCGTGCCAAGCAGCACGACCTTGCCGTCGAACGCGCGGCGAAAGAAGTCGCGGTCCCCCTTTTCGACGCAGGCGCGCAGATCGACGAAGGAGTAGGTCGGGATGTCGCGTCCCAGTCCCCGGAAGTTGAGCGTCACGGTATTCGGCACCGCACTCGGAATCGCATAGCCGGACAATCCGGTCGCGCCAGACGGCGCAATTTCCGGCTTTGCGCCCGTCGCGCGGGCGGCGAGCTCGACCGCCATCGCGGGGACCGGTCGCCCCTCGATGGCAAAGCTCAGCGGCATGCGCCGGATGACGTCGTCAGGGTCGGTGTGAACATTGAGCGCGCGCACGGTGTTGCGCACGGCCACCTGCTGTGCGCGATAGGGCACGTCCGGATGGTCGTTGCTGAGGATTTCGCCGAGCACCAGTTTGCCGCTGTCGGAGATTTGCCGGAGCGCGATCAGATAGTCCCGGTCAAATCCCTTCAGCCGGGCGCCGAACGACGTGTCGCCGAAGGGAATCTCCGACTGCTCGATCGAATTCTTGAAGATGACGTCGAAGCCGATGACCTTGGCGCCGCCTTCGGTGATGCTGGCGAGCACCCGGCCGATCTCGCGCGTCCAGGTTTGCGTCGGCGATCCCTGGAAGGGTGGGGTCTCGTACGTCTCCCCGTCGATCGCCACGACGACGACCGGCGACGTCGCGGGATCGCGGCGATCGCGGACGAGCTTGCCGCGCAGCGCCGTGAGGATGTCGAGCGAGAGGCCTTGCAGGGTCTGCAGCGGCGGAGACGTGAAGATTGCGCCCGCAACGAGCGCAATCAGGATCGTTGCAACGATGTCCCGTCCCCCGATCCGCCGCATCGCCCCGTCGCTAGGTCTGCTTATTCGAGCCGCAACAGGCGGCCGATGATCGGGGTCGGCGCGGCGGTGGCGCTGGCGTCGACCTGGAAGGTGTAACGCTTGCTGCCGATGCTCGCGAGATAGCTGCCGCCCGGGGTCAGCGACTTCCCGGCCTTGGCGAAATCATAGAACTTGCCGCGGGTCATGACGTCGTTCTTGAGCGGTACGCTGATCGTGGGCTCCTTGCCGTCGGTGCGTTCGATCACCAGCGTGCTGCCGCTCTTGGCCTGGACGATGGGAGCGACGCCGTAGATCGTCGGCAGCTTCGACGGAGCGGCCTTGGTGTCGGACCGCATGGTCCGGAACGTGGTTGCCGCACTCTGGTTCGCCTCGCGCTCGGAGAGCTGCGCCGCCTTGGTGTCACAGGGCACCTTGGCACGCTGGACGTCGCCGAGCTGCACGGTGCTTTGCTCGGCGCCGACGAGCACGACGCCTTCGCTGATCGTCTCGCGCAGGCACGATTTGAGATAGCTGAGCGTGATGCTGGCCTTCGGTCCGAGCTTGATGATCTTGCCCGCAGCGACGTAGTCCATGAACTCGACGCCATCGACCTTGCCTTGCACATCCTCGACGATCGCGGCCGGCGTCTCTGCCAAGGCGGGGGCCGCAATACACAACGCGCCGACGACAGCGCCGATCAGGCTTCTCATGGGTCTTCTCATTCCATTCGACCGATACTTTGCTGGTCCCCGTCCCGGAGCGATGCCTAGCAGCGGATCGCCCGGGCAAGTGTGACCGGAATCACTCTTTGATATTGGTGCACTCTATCAGGAAGAGGTTCAAATCGGCGACCGGAGAAAAATCAAGTCGCGGCAAAGTGTTGGCGGGTGGATGCTGTCAAGCGGCCGGGATCGGCTGGTCGTCGACCGGACGTTTCTCCGCTGCACTCTCCAAAGTGGGAGCGAGAGGGGGCGCCGCTTTTTGAAAGGGCGTCGTTCGCCGACCGGTGGCGATCTCGATCACCTCGTCCCAGCGCGACAGAAAGGCCTCGACGCAGGCTGGATCGAACTGCCGGCCTTTGTTCTCGGCCAGGTAATTGCGCGCCACCTCGAGCGGCATCGGCTCCTTATATGGCCGCCGTGTCGTCAGGGCGTCGAACACGTCGGCGACCGCAACCACGCGCGCGGCGACCGGGATTTCATCCGCCCTGAGGCCGTTCGGATAGCCCGCGCCGTCCCAGCGCTCGTGGTGGCCTGCGGCAATTTGCGCACCGAGCCGGATCAGCTCGCAGCTGGAATCGGCCAGGATGCGCTCCCCGATCGTCGCATGCGTCCGGATCACCGCCATCTCCTCGTCGGTGAGCTTGCCGGGCTTGAGCAGGATATTGTCGGGAATGGCGACCTTGCCGACGTCGTGCAGGGGCGCGGCGAGATAGATGTCGCGGCAGAGCCGGGCCGGCAGGCCGAGTTGCTCGGCGATGATGCGGCTGTAGCGGGCGACCCGCAGCGTGTGCTCGCCCGTGTCGTTGTCGCGGAATTCGACCGCGAGCGCGAGCCGCAGGATGATCTCCTCCTCCCGCTCGCCGAGCTTTCGCGTCGCGGCCTCGACTTCGCTGGCCAGATGCGCGGCACGGTCGTTGAGCTTGCGCACGGCTGCACCGAGCTGAATCAAGTTCCGAAGGCGCACCGTCATCTCGACGCTTTGCGGCTGCTTGGGCAGGAAATCGGTTGCACCGGCCTGCAGCGCTTCCATCTTGACGTCGTCGGTCTGCCGCGAGGTGATCATCGCGATCGGAATGTCGGCACAGCCGGGTAAGGTACGAAAGACGCGGATGAAGCTGATGCCGTCCATATGCGGCATCTCGTAGTCGACCAGCACGAGGTCGAAGACGCGCTCGCGTGCGCAGGCCAGCGCCTCCACGGGATCGAGGAAGGTGGTGGCTTCGACCAGACCTTCGGTTTCGATGTGGCGTTTCAGGAAGTTGAGGACGGATCGGCTGTCGTCAACCAGCAGCGCTTGGGTCAGCATCGGCGGCCGGGGCTCTCTTCGCTGGCAAAGGCACGGACTCCACGCATAACCCGAGCGAATTTAACGTGAAGCAAATGCGCCGCGTCGGCCACCACGTCGCGGGTGAGATTTCAGGCTGTTTACGCCTGCACATGCCTGCGCGAATTCCAGGACAATGTGACCCGTAGTTGTACGGATGTCCGCGTTAGGGGTTTGCTCACCCGATTCGCGTCAAACGAGTATCGGAATTTTTACAAAGGCGGATACCGCGATGGCGCTCAATCCCACGGAGCCGAAGTGGTCGTTGCGGTTACCCGCAGATTGCAGCATCGCGGCCATTCGCAATGTCTACGAGCTCATTCGCGAGGCGTTCGGCCGGCAGGAGCGGCTCGAGATCGACTGTTCGAGCGTCGACAAGGCCGACGTGACTTCGATCCAGCTGCTGCTGTCGACCGCCAAGACGGGCGAAGCCCAGGGCCGTCCGGTGGTCCTGACCTCCTTCTCGCAGTCCCTTCGCAATACCCTTCGCCGTGCCGGCTTCGCCAGCGAGGCGATGATCGATCAGCATTTCCCGCAAAAGAAAGATGGCACCTGATGGCCACGATTCTCACGGTCGACGATTCCCCAAGCATCCGGCAGATGATCAAGGTCGTGCTCGAGCCGGCCGGTCACAACGTGATCGAGGCCGGCGACGGCGCACAGGGGCTCGCCAAGGCGCAGGCCGGCAAGCTCGACCTCGTGATCACCGACCTCAACATGCCCGTGATGAACGGGCTGGAGTTGATCCGCGCGTTGCGCAAGCTCCCGAGCGCGGTCGGCATGCCCATCGTGTTCCTGACGACCGAATCCAACGACACGGTGAAGCAGGAAGCCAAGAGCGCCGGCGCCACCGGTTGGATCACCAAACCCTTCAAGCCGGAGCAGTTGCTAGCAGTGGTCGGCAAGCTGGTGCGCGCATGAGTGGGATGGATCCGACCGAGGTCTTTCGCCAGGAAGCCAGCGAGCTCTTCGAGGTTCTTGAGGGAGCCCTGCTCGATCTCGGTCAGCGTCCCGATGACCGCGAGCTGGTCGATTCCGCCTTCCGCGCCCTGCATACCATCAAGGGCTCGGGCGCCATGTTCGGCTTCGACAAGGTCGCCTCCTTCACCCACGAATTCGAGACCGCTTTCGACCGCGTCCGCAAGGGCGAGATCAGGCCGACGCAGGAGCTGATCTCGGTCGCGCTCGCCGCCAAGGACTACATCCGGGCGCTGATCGAAGATCCCCAGTCCACCGATGACATCATCGGCGAGGCCATCCTCGACGACCTCAAGCGCTTCGTCTCGGCCGACCAGCCTGCCGCTCCGGTCGTCGAGATCGCCGAGGCGCCCGCGCTGGCTCCGGCTGAGAGCAAGCAGGCCGGCTGGCATCTCCATCTGGAATTCGAATCCCACATCCTGCGCAACGGCTCGAACCCGCTCGACCTGCTGGAAGATCTCTGCAAGCTCGGCCCCTGCTTCGTCGTGCCGATTACCGACGGCATCCCCTTCCTCGACGAGATGGATCCCGAAGACTGCTATCTCAAATGGGACGTCAAGCTGCACGCGGCCTGCGACAAGGATGCGATCGACGACGTCTTCATGTTCGTGCAGGACGAGATGAAGCTGACGCTCTCGCGCCTGGAGCACTCCGAAGCGCCTGCGCCGGCGCCGCTGTTCCAGCTGCTCGACGAGGAACTGGCTCCCGCGGCCGAAATGCCTGCGCCGGTGGTCGAGGCTGCTGCCGCGCCCGTCGCCGAGCAGCCCGTCGCCAAGCAACCCGTCGCCAAGGCGGAACCGAAATCCGAATCGAAGCCTGAACCGAAGTCCGAGGCCAAGCGCGACGATCGCGGCATCGCCACGGTCCGCGTTCAGGCCGAGCGTCTCGACGAGCTGATGGACCGCGTCGGCGAGCTCGTCATCGCGCAGGCGCGCCTGACCCAGCTCGCTTCGTCCGGCTCGGACCTCTCGATCAAGATGATCGCCGAGGAAATCGAGCGTCTCGCCTCGTCCTTGCGCGACACCACGATGGGCGCGCGCATGGTCCCGATCGGCTCGCTGTTCGGCCGCTTCCGCCGCCTCGTGCACGATCTGTCACGGGATCTGTCCAAGCCCGTCGAATTCGTCACCTCGGGCGAAGACACCGAGCTCGACAAGACCATGATCGAGTGCCTGGCCGATCCGCTGGTGCACCTGATCCGCAACGCGATCGACCACGGCATCGAGGACACCGCGACGCGCACTGCCAATGGCAAGACCGAGCAGGGCCGCATCGAGCTCGCCGCCGTTCATTCCGGCGCGCAGGTGCTCGTCACCGTGAAGGACAACGGCGGCGGCCTCAACACCGCGCGCATCCGTGCCAAGGCGGAAGAGCAGGGGCTGATCGCGGCGGGCGCCGTGCTGACCGATCACGAAATCCACCAGTTCCTGTTCCACCCAGGGTTCTCGACCGCGCAGACCATCTCGGCGCTGTCGGGCCGCGGCGTCGGCATGGACGTCGTCAAGCGCACCATCGAGAACATGCGCGGCACGATCGACCTGTCGACCCGGCCGGGCCAGGGCACCACCGTGACGCTGCGCCTGCCGCTGACGCTCGCGATCATCGAAGGTCTCCTGATCCGCGTCGGCGAGGGCCGCTACATCATTCCGCTGTCCGCGGTGGAGGAATGCATCGAGCTGACCGCCGAGGACGAGCGCTCCCGCGGCCGCAACTTCCTCAACGTGCGCGGCAATCTCGTGCCCTTCCTCCGGTTGCGCGAGATCATGACCGCATCCGGTGCGCCCGACCGGCACCAGAAGACGATCATCATCTCGACCGGCGAAACCCACGTCGGTCTCGTTGCCGACCAGATCATCGGCAACCACCAGACCGTGATCAAGTCGCTCTCCAAGCTGCACTCCGACGTCACGATCTTCTCCGGCGCAACGATCCTGGGAGACGGCACGGCAGCGCTGATCCTCGACGTGGCGCAGCTCGTCGCGTTGGCGCAGTCGAAGGTCGAAAAGCAGCACATCAGCGAGGCGGCGTGATGAACGAGGGTTTGACTGGCGAGCGGCAGTCGGGCGCGATGCAGGTCGTAATGATCGGCCTCGGCGAAGAGAAATTCGCGCTCGACGCCGGCCTGGTGCGCGAGATCATCGATCCCGTTCCCGTCACCAAGGTGGCAGGTGCGCGGGCCTTCGTTCCCAGCGTGATCAACGTGCGCGGCAACGTCATTCCGCTAGCCGACCTGCGCATTCGCTTCGGCATGCCGCAGCTCGACGATTCCGCCGACACGCGCATCGTCGTCATCGAGCTCGAGCTCGAAGGCGAGCCTGTCCTGGTCGGCGTCACCGCCGACAAGGTCTACGAGGTCACCGAGATATCGCAGACCGACGTGCAGCAGACGCCGCGGGTCGGCATGCACTGGAAGCCGGAGTTCATTCGCTTCATTGCGAAGTGGCGTGAAGAGTTCGTCATCGTTCCGAACATGGAACGTATCCTGAATTGAAATGCGATCTCGGGGCGAGATCGGTAGGGGCTGAACATGAGATTTACGGTCAAGGCAAAGCTTGCCAGCGCGTTCGGCGTGGTCCTGTTGCTCTCGATGGCGGCGGGCGGCCTCGCTTATGTGAAGCTCAGCGATATGATCGACACCGCGGACAATCTCGTGTCGCGCGCCGGCCGGATGGACCGTGCGGCCGAGATCGAGAAGGGGATCCTGACCCAGGTTCGGTCCGAGAAGAATCTGCTCTTGGCGCCCGATAGCGAAGCGGATGGTTTTGTCGCCGAGATCGGCAAGCAGCGCGAGGCACTTCTCAAGCTGAAAGAAGAGATTCACGCCGCGGCCTCCCCGGAAGGCAAGAAGCTGATCGAGAATTTCGGCGCCGCCTACGCCCGGATGAATGCCGTTCAGGACGAAGCGCTCAAGACCGCCCGGTCGAACAGGCCGAAAGCCGTCGAGCAGTCTTCGATCGAGGTTCGCAAAGCGGTCCGCGAGGCGTTGGACGCCGCCAACGCCTATGTTAACAACGTCAAGAAGAACATGGCTGACCGGGCTGCCTTGGCGCATGAGGACGGCAATCGCGCCCACGTCATGCTGATCTCGGCGGTGGCCGCATCGCTCGTGATCGGCCTGATAGCTGCGATCTGGATCTCCCTCAGCGTCTCCCGCGGGCTCGGCCGTGCGGTCGGCCTCGCCGGCGCCGTGGCGGCCGGAGATCTTACCCAAACAATCAATATCTCGAGCAATGACGAGATCGGCGATCTCGTCAAATCCCTGAACACGATGGTGGAAAGACTGCGCCAGGTCGTTGAGGAGGCTCTCACCGCGGCGAGCAACGTCTCAGCGGGGAGCCAGGAGCTGTCCGCCAGCGCCGAGCAGCTCTCGCAAGGTGCGACGGAACAGGCTTCGTCGGCCGAGGAAGCCTCCTCCTCGATGGAGGAGATGGCTTCGAACGTGAAGCAGAACGCCGACAACGCCAACCAGACGGAGAAGATTGCCGCGCGATCTGCCCAGGATGCCGAAGCCAGCGGCGTTGCCGTCGGCCGTGCGGTCCAGGCGATGCAGACCATCGCCGAGAAGATCACTATCGTGCAGGAGATCGCGCGTCAGACCGACCTGCTCGCCCTCAACGCGGCAGTCGAGGCCGCGCGCGCCGGCGAGCATGGCAAGGGCTTTGCCGTGGTGGCTTCTGAAGTGCGCAAGCTTGCCGAGCGTAGCCAGGCGGCAGCCGCCGACATCGGCACGCTGTCGACGGAAACCGTGAAGGTCGCGCAGGAGGCCGGGGACATGCTGTCCAAGCTCGTGCCCGACATCAAGAAGACAGCGGAGCTGGTGCAGGAGATCACTGCGGCCTGCCGCGAGCAGGATGTCGGCTCGGCCCAGATCAACCAGGCGATCCAGCAGCTCGACAAGGTCGGCCAGCAGAACGCCAGCGCGTCCGAACAGGTGTCCTCGACGTCCGAGGAGCTCGCCTCGCAGGCCGAGCAGCTCCAGTCCACGATCTCGTTCTTCCGGATCGAGGACGGCGCGCGCAAGGGGAAAGCGGTGGTCGAGCCGATCGATCGCGCCGTGGGTCAGCTTCGCGCCAAGGCCGCGCACATGGCGGCCGCCGATCGCGGAGCGAAGAAGCCGATGCCTGCCCGCAAGCCGGCGCGTGCGATGAAGGTCGCCGGTGGCGGCGGTGGCTTCGCCTTCGACATGAACGACGGCGAAGACGATCGCGACGCCGAGTTCCAACGCTGATCAATCGGTCCGGCCTCGTGCCGGACCGCACTCGTTTCCAAACCCTCGGAACCCCGGACTGCATCATGGCCGCAACCTCGCAATATCTGACGCTCGGGCTTGCCGGCGAGACGTTCGGCATCAGCATCCGCAATGTCCGTGAGATCCTCGACATGCGGCCGATCTCGCGGCTTCCGCACGCCCCGAACTTCCTGCTCGGCATGATCGACGTGCGCGGCAGCGGCTATCCGATCGTCGATCTCAGGACCAAGCTGGGCCTGCCCAGCATCGCCGCGACCGAGGCCACCCGTATCATCATCCTCGACGTGCCGATGAAGGATCGCCTGGTCGGCGTCGGCTTCGTCGCCGACTGCGTCTTCGAGGTGACCGACATCGACGAGCAGGCGATCGAGCCGGTGCCCGAAGTCGGCGGCAAGTGGCAGTCGGACTATGCGGCCGGCATCGGCCGCAAGGGCGAGAAGTTCGTCGTGATCTTCGATCTCGCCAAGCTGATGGCGAACGACAGGATCCCGGAAGCGCGCGAGGCCGGCGCGGATGCGCCGCGGGCTGCCTGAGTTTTTGTATCGCGTGAGCGTAAGCACCCCCAATTTGAAACCAACGAGACTGACATGAGATTCACCGTCAAAGCCAAGCTTGCCAGCGCCTTCGGCGTCGTCATCCTGCTGTCCATGATCGCCGGCGGCGTCGCGTATCTGAAGTTGAACGAGATGGTCACGACGGCCGAGCACCTCTCGGCCCGGGCCGGCCGGTTGGCGAAAGTCGGCGAGCTTCAGGAAGCCGTGCTGCTGCAGGTGCGTGCGGAAAAGAACACCATCCTGGCTGCCGATGCCGATCAGGACAAATTCATCGCCCAGATCACCCAGCTCCGCGAGCGCGCGATGAAGGTGAAGGACGAGGTCTTTGGCAGCGCAAGCGAGACCGGCAGGAAGATGATCGAGACGTTCGCTGCGGCATATGCAAATGCGAACAACGTCCAGGATCAAACACTCGCGCTGGCAAAGCACGATCGCGCCAAGGCGGGCGAGCGCTCGATGACCGAAGGCCTGAAGGCCACCACGCCGGCACTCAACGCGGCGAGCGATTACATCACCTATGTCAAGAAGCAGATGGCCGCCGAGAGCGAACAGGCCAGAGTTGAGGGGAGCCGCGCCACGATCATTCTGCTCTCCCTGATTCTCGCTTCGCTGGTGATCGCCGTCGGTGCCGCGGTCTGGATGGCGCTGAACATCAGTCGGTCGCTTTCCAGCGCGGTGAGCCTCGCTGACGCCGTGGCAATCGGCGATCTCAGCCAGAAGATCGAGTCTTCCAGCAATGATGAAATCGGCGATCTCATCAAGTCACTCAATACGATGACGGTGAACCTGAACCAGACCGCCGCCCTGGCCAACGAGATCTCGCAGGGCAACCTGATGGTCGAAGCCAAGCCGCTGTCGGACAAGGACACGCTGGGCCTCGCACTGGAACGCATGGTCATGAAGCTCCGCCAGATCGTGTCGGAAGCGCTCACCGCGGCCCAGAACGTCTCCGCCGGCAGCCAGGAACTCTCCGCCAGCGCCGAGCAGCTGTCGCAGGGCGCGACCGAGCAGGCTTCGTCCGCCGAGGAAGCGTCCTCCTCGATGGAGGAGATGGCCTCGAACGTGAAGCAGAATGCCGACAACGCCAACCAGACCGAGAAGATCGCCGCGCAGTCCGCCAAGGACGCGGAGGCTTCCGGCGCAGCCGTCGGCCGCGCCGTCGACGCGATGCAGACCATCGCCGAGAAGATCACGATCGTGCAGGAGATTGCCCGGCAGACCGACCTGCTGGCGCTCAATGCCGCGGTCGAAGCCGCCCGCGCCGGCGAGCACGGCAAGGGTTTTGCGGTGGTCGCTTCCGAAGTGCGCAAGCTCGCCGAGCGCAGCCAGGCCGCCGCGGCAGAGATCGGATCGCTGTCGTCCGAGACCGTGAAGGTCGCGCAGGAGGCCGGCGCGATGCTCGCCAAGCTCGTGCCAGACATCAAGAAGACCGCCGAACTCGTCGAGGAGATCACCGCCGCCTGCCGCGAGCAGGACGTCGGCTCGGCTCAGATCAACCAGGCGATCCAGCAGCTCGACAAGGTCGGTCAGCAGAACGCCAGCGCCTCCGAGCAGGTGTCCTCGACCTCGGAGGAGCTCGCCTCGCAGGCCGAGCAGTTGCAGTCCACGATTGCCTATTTCCGCATCGAGCAGGGCGGACGGGGCCCGGCGCCGATCGATCGGGCGGTCAGTCAGCTGCGGGCCAAGGCTGCCACCATGGCGGCCGTCGAGCGTCCGACCAAGAAGGTCGTGCAGGCCAAGCCGGCGCGGGCCGTGAAGGCCGCCGGTGGCGGTGGCTTCGCCTTCGACATGCATGACGGCGAGGATGATCGGGACGCCGATTTCCAGCGCTAGGACCCGCGAGGGCGCCTGCGGACCGGTTCGTTCGGTGCGGACCGGTTCGCTTTCAGTGGTTACGTGAACGCGTGGGATTCAACATGGCCAGGATGGCCCGACATTCAGTGCAGGCGGCCATCCCGGACGAGGGCCGTCGGCCATGATGCCTGCCATACAGGACACGGCCGTGCATCTGTCCGACCGCCACTTCCGGACCATCGCCGAATTGATCGAAGGCCAGGTCGGCATCAAGCTGCCTCAGGGTAAGCGGCTGATGCTGGAGGGACGGCTGCACAAGCGCGTGCGCGCGCTTAATTTCTCCGATCTCAACGAATATGTCGAGAACCTGTTCGAGGCGGACCATTTCGACACCGAGCTCACCCATCTCATCGATGTGGTGACGACCAACAAGACCGACTTCTTCCGCGAGCCGCAGCACTTCGCGTTCATGCGGGACATCGCCATTCCTGCCTTGCTGAGGTCGCACGGACGGAAGAACGCGAACCTGAAGATCTGGAGCTCGGCGAGCTCCACCGGCATGGAGGCCTACACCACCGCGATGGTGCTGGACGACATGACGCGGAACGGCTCGCGTTTCCAGTACCGCATTCTCGGGACCGACATCTCGACCGCGGTGCTGCGCCTTGCCAAGACGGCGATTTACACCCGCGACGTGCTCGCTCCCGTGCCGGAGCAATTCGTGAAGCGGTACTTTTCGTCGTCGCGGGACAAGTCGCGCGGTGAGGTGCGGGTCGTGCCGGAGCTTCGGCGCATGACGCACTTCATGCGGATGAACCTCATGGACAAGTCCTACCCGGTCGACCGCGACGTCGACATCATTTTCTGTCGCAACGTCTTGATTTATTTCGAACGGGAGACGCAGCGCAAGGTGGTGGAGCAGTTGTGCAGCCATTTGCGCCCGGGCGGCTATTTGCTGGTTGGACATTCGGAATCGATGATTCACAGTGCCGTGCCTGGGCTGAAGCAGGTTCAGCCAACCATTTTCCAAGTCTAGCCGGAGCGCCGCCCAAAATGCCGAAGCAGAAAGTTCGCGTGCTGATCGTGGACGATTCGGCGTCGGTGCGCCAAATCCTTCTGACGATCCTGTCCGAAGACCGCGATATCGAGGTGATGGGAACGGCCTCGGATCCGTTCGTGGCAGCGAAGCGTCTGCAGGACGAGATTCCCGACGTCATGATCCTCGACCTCGAAATGCCGCGCATGGACGGCATGACGTTCCTGCGCAAGATCATGGCGCAGCGTCCGATCCCGGTGATCATCTGCTCCTCGCTCACCGAAGAGGGCTCCAACGTGATGTTCGAGGCGTTCGAGGCGGGCGCGGTCGACATCGTTCCGAAGCCGAAGATCGACACGCGGCAGGCGCTGCTCGAATGCTCGACCCGGCTGCGCGAGGCCGTGAAGTCGGCGGCGCGCGCGCGGGTGCGTCCGCGTTCGGAGCGTCGGGTCATCGAGAAGAAGCTGACGGCCGACGCCATCATCCCGCCACCGGTGCAGGGCAAGACCCGGCCGACGACGGAACGCATCGTGTGCATTGGCGCCTCGACGGGCGGCACCGAAGCGCTCAACGACGTCCTCGAGATGCTGCCGGCGCATTGTCCGCCGCTTCTCATCGTCCAGCATATGCCGGCCGGATTCACCGCGGCGTTCGCCAAACGGCTCGACAGCGTCTGCCAGATCAGGGTCAAGGAGGCCGAGGATGGTGAGCCGGTGCTGCCGGGCTGCGCCTATATCGCGCCCGGCGCCCGGCACATGCTGCTCCAGCGTATCGGCCTGCGCTACCAGATCGCGATCAAGGACGGTCCGCCGGTGTCGCGGCATCGTCCCTCCGTCGACGTGCTGTTCCGCTCGGCGGCCCAGCACGCCGGCGCCAATGCGCTCGGCGTCATCATGACCGGAATGGGCGACGACGGCGCGCGCGGGATGCTGGAGATGCGCAAGCTCGGCGCCTCGACGCGGGCGCAGGACGAAGAGAGCTGCGTGGTGTTCGGCATGCCCAAGGAGGCCATCGCCTATGGCGGTGTCGAGAAGGTCGTTTCGCTGCACCATATCCCGCGCGAGATCATGCACTGGTATCAGGCCGGGCACGCTGCGGTGGCGGGTTGATGGTCATGTCGGTCGTTCCGGCCAGCACGCTCGCTGAGGCAACCGCCGCGATCGAGGACGTCTCCTCGCGGATCGAGGACGTCTTCGCGCGCGTCGGCAACGAGCTCGGACGCGGCCATCTCATCTTCAAGGAGCTGAACCAGGGCTTGGCGACGCTCTCGGGCGAGCTCTCCGGTGCCGAGATCGAGGGCGCCGCGACGGCGTTGCAGGAGATTGCCGCGCGGCTGAGCGAGCTGGCGCAGGCGCTGCCGGCGGAGAGCGCGCTGCTGGAGACGATCGGCAAGAGCACGGCGGAGGCGTCCTCGCTGCTCAAGCCGCTGTTCAAGCATATCGGGATGATCACCATCATCGCGCGCAGTGCTCGGATCGAGGCGGCTTCCCTCGACGGCGACCGCGAGGGCTTTCTCGCCTTCACCCAGGAGGCCTACGATCTCGGCAGGGCCGTGCAGCGCTCGATCGAGGGCTGCGCGCGGGACCAGCAGCGCCTGTCCGAGGCGGTCGCAACCGCCTCCGGCCGCCAGAAGGAGTTCGAGAGCCGCTACCGGGCCCAGCTGATGTCGGAGAGCGCCGAGCTCGGCGCGGCCTATTCCGGCCTGCGCGACCAGCGCAGCAAGAGCAGCCATCTGGCCGACCGCGCAGGTTCGAGCACCAGGAAGATCGCCGAGGCGGTCGGCAGCGCGATCATCTCGCTGCAGGCAGGCGACAGCACGCGTCAGCGTCTCGAGCACGTGGCCCGCGGCCTCGGCCTCGCGTCGGACGCCGCGCCGAGCCTCGTCCCCGAACCTGTTGCGAGCGATGACGGCGTGCGCGCGATCTGCCAGTTGCAGGCGGCCCAGCTCAGGGATGCCCAGCGCGAGTTCGGCGGCGATGTCGGCCAGATCGTCCGCGCGCTGACCACCATCCTGCGCGATGCGGGCAGCGTCGCCGGACACGGCCGTACGCTGTTTGGCGGCGAGGAGGACGGCTCGTCGTTCCTGACTCGGATCAAGCAGACGCTGGCGCATGCGTCGAGCCTGATCGCCACCTGCGAGGGTGCGGGCCGCTCGGTCGACGAAGCGCTCGCGATCGTCGAGGACACGCTGGCAAGATTTCGCCAGGCGATCGCCGGGCTTGCCGAGGCGACGGTCGACATCACGCTGATCGGGATGAATGCCGGGCTCAAGGCGAGCCATCTCGGCAGCCGCGGCAGCGCCTTCGTCGTCATCGCCAACGAGCTCAAGGCGACCGCCGACCAGGTCTCGGCGGGAGCCGGGCGCCTGAGACCCGTGCTCGACGGTATCGAGCGCTCGGCCCATGAGCTGAAGGAGCTTCGCGTGCAGGGTGATCCCACGCAGCTGGCCAAGCTCGAGCCGCAAATCCTTCTGGCCCTGCGCGAGGTCGAGGCCGGCAATGAACGGCTCGGCAAGCTGATGACCCGGCTCGTGAACGAAGGCGCGGAGTTCGAGAGGCTGATGAATTCGGCCCAGGGCCAGATGACCACGCTCGGCGACAGCTCCGCGGCTCTGCCCGAAGTCGCCGCGCGGCTCGAGACCGCGAGCGGCGGCGCGCAGCGGCTCCAGCCGGAGATGCAGGATCAGGCGATCCTCGACGATCTCTACGCACGCTACACGATGGAGCGTGAGCGTGACGTTCATCGCGACGTCCTGCAGGCGCTCGGACTTCAGTCGACCGCCGCCGCGCGGCGGGTCGAGGCGGTCGAGACCGCGGACGACGGCATCGAATTGTTCTGACGGCGCCGCCTCGGGCGGCGGCAATTTGACGGGTCGGCTTTGCAGGGCGTTAACCGTGGCGGAATGCTCGCCACCACGGTCATTGTCGCGCCCCAGAGTTGGTTGCAAATACCAGTAAATTTTACGACGGGTGTTTCCATGCTGAGAGAAGGCAAATACGCGGCCTGGTTCAGGACCCCGCGCGCCCAGGGCACGGGCATCGTGCATCTGGCCGAAGGACGCATCTCCGGCAGCGACAGCTTCTTCACCTATGGCGGCTCCTATCGGTTCGATGACGAGCAGCGCTTCACGGCCGTCCTGACGACGCGGCGCCATGCCGAGGGGCCACCGACCGTGTTCGGTCTGGACGAAGTCGAGGTCAACCTCGCGGGCGTGTGCAGCGGTGCGATGGCGACGTGCTCGGGAACGGCGAGGCAAGCGCCCGACGTGATGTTCGAGGTGACGCTGATCTACAGCCAGGACGATGCGCCGGCTGCGGAAGCTCGCGGCGCCGTCGTGAAGCTCAATGACAAACTGCCCAAGGGTCTCGACGGCCGTTCGCGGCCGCGTCATTTCCCGGCACCTCCGCGGCCTCCCGCATCTTAGTCTTGCGTTGACGCTGTCGCAGCGAAACGGGCTGCGACCGCGGCGCGACAACGGTGCATTTAGGCGCAGACGGCTAAGGATGAGGCCGCTTTCAAAGGGACGGACGAGAACATGCCTCAGATCTGGATGACATACGACGAACTGGCGACGCTCAGCGGCTGCACGCCGGCGGAAGCCAGACTACGGGCCATGCATTTGTCGCTCGACCGCCGCAAGAGCCGCGACGGCGCGACGCGGGTCAAGCTCGACCTCGCGCTGACCGCCAAGTTCTTCGCATCGATCCGCGAAGCGGATTTCGATCTCGACGGCGCCATCGCCGCGCTCCAGAGCACGCACAGGCACATGGCCGAACTACTGGCGCCAACCGGGTTCCGCGAGCGCGGGGCCGCCTAGGCACTCGCCTCGCAGGCTCGGATGCACCTGGACGTCCGATAGGTTTTCGCGAATCAGGCATAGTCTCGTCTCCGGAAGATATGGCCGGAACCGGGGTTTCAACCGAGACGGGTCATGGAGCCCGCAGGAGAATGCCATGAGGAACGCCAAGTATCGGGTCGGGGTGACTTTGTTGGGAACGGCGGTGCTCGGCGGGTTGTTGACCATCACGGCCGCGCCGTCACGTGCGGACGTCGTCAAGCTGCGGGCCGACCTCAAGGGCAGCAATGAGGTGCCGCCGAACAGCTCTACCGGTTCAGGCAAGGCCGAGGCCACGTTCGACACGGAGACGAAAGTGCTGACCTATACGGTCACCTATGCCGATCTCACGGGGCCGGCGATGGGCGCTCATTTCCATGGTCCGAGCGAAGCGGGCAAGAACGCCGGCATCGCGCTGCCGTTCAAGACGGTGCAAAGCCCGATCCTGGGCAATGCCACGTTGACGGACACGCAGGCGGCCGATCTGCTGGCCGGCAAGTGGTATGCGAACATCCACACGGCCGCAAATCCGGGCGGCGAGCTGCGCGGGCAGATGATGAAGTAGGAGGACTGCGGCGCTGAACAGATTGTCAGCGCCGTGCGCTTCAGGCGGGCGGCCGGGGCAGGAAGGCCAGGATTGTCTGGGCGAGGATGACGCCGACGGTCCCGCCCGCCGCCTTTTGCAGCACGTCCAAAAAGCCCGGATCGCGATCGGGAGTCAGCGCCTGCAGGACTTCGAGCCCCGTTGCGACGGCCAAGACGAGCGAGCAGGCCAAGACCAGCCTGCCGGGCAACAGGAAGGCCAGAAGGAAACCCAGCAGGCCATAGGCGCTGAAACGTTCGATGACGACGATCCAGTAGGCCTCGCTATGCCCCATGAGCGCCGGCCGTCCCGCCAGTCTTGCCAGGGTGGCATAGACGATGAGAGCGAGGCAGATGGCCGCGGCCGCAATGAGGTGATTCCGACGCATGGCCTACCATAGCCGCTTGGCTGCCATCCCGCTTTGAAAGACGAGAATATCGTTAAAGGCATCCCGCCGTCGTTCGGGCGCGAACGGTCGAAAGCCAGCCGCCACCGGGGCATCGGAGCCGTGGAAGCGCGCGTGGCGCACGATGAGAGGTCCTCCGGCTGAGCCGGTCAGGCCACCAGGACATCGCCGGACGGCGCGGCGACCGAGGCGTTGCGGCGTGACTCGACGAGCTCGCTGAATTTGGCAAACGGAAGCGGTGCGGCGACGAGATAGCCCTGACCTTCCTCGACGCCGGACGCGATCAGGGCGCGGCGCTGCTCCTCCGTCTCGATGCCTTCGGCAACGACCGTCATCCGGAAGTCCTTGGCGAGCGCGACCAGCATCTCGACGATCGTCGTGGTCGATGCGTCCACGGTGATGGTGTCGACGAAGAACTTGTCGATCTTGATCGCGGTGGCGCCGAGCCCCTTCAGCCGCGACAGCCCGCTATGGCCAACGCCGACGTCGTCGATGGCGACGCGGAAGCCGTGGTCACGCAGCTCGGCCACCACGGCTGCCGCGTGCGTGAGATCGTCGAGCTCGTCGCGTTCGGTCACTTCGACCACGATCTGGCGCGCGGATATTCTGGACGCCAGGACCGTGCGGCGCAGCGTTTCGACGAAGCCGGCACTCAGCAGGTGCTTGGGCACGACATTCACGGACATCTTGAAGCTCTTGTCCGCCCTCAAGACGGTCTGCAGGTCGGAGAGTGCCGACCTCAGGATCTGCCAAGTCATCGCCTGGATGCGCCCGCTGGATTCGGCCAGCGGAATGAAGTTCATGGGCGGCACCACCGTGCCGTCCCGACGAACCCAGCGCGCCAGAACCTCGCAGCCCGTGATCCGGCCCGTGGCGAGCTCGAAGATGGGCTGGTAGTACGGCTTGAATTCGCCGGCTGCGAGGGCGCGATCGAGATCGGCGACCGGCCCTTCCATCCGGCGGCTGCGCGCCAGCAGCATGCCGAAGAGCGCACCAAGTCCAAGGGCGAGCGCGAGCGCCGGCCAATACGACTCGCTGTTCCAGCTCGACAGAACTGCACGCTCGAGCCGGATGGTGGCGTGAAGCGGGAAGCGCGTGGAATGCCTGTCGAAGCTGATCGGCCCTGGCAGCGGCCTGTCGGCATCGAGCCGGAATGCGCCGAGCTTCTCGCCGTTGCTCAAGGCGAGGACCACTTCGCTGTGCGCGCGGAGCTCGGCGGGCATGAGATCGAACAGGCCGGCGTTGATGCCGACAATGGCGACCAGCGCCGAGCTCCGATTGACGTCCCTGAGCACGCCCAATGCGTCGCCGCCGAACTGCTCGACGCGGAACAGCGAGAGCTTCCTGTCGTGCGAGGGCAGCATGTCGCGGCGATCCGCCCATCCCTTGTCGAACTCGAGCGTCTCGGAATAGGCCGAGCAGATCACCGATCCGTCCGGATTGACGAGGCGGACGTCCTTGATCGCCGAGCGCTGGTAGACATGGAGCCGCACGGCTTGCAGCGCTGCCGGCGCGCAGCTGGCGAGATCACGCTTGGCGAGCTCGTCGAGGCTGGCCACGGCAAAATCGACGGCCAGTTCGGAGCGGCGCAGGACGACCTCGGTCAGTTCGTTGAGCTGGTGCACCTGCTGGTGGCGGATGACGGCCTCTGCCGCGAAATGGCCTGCCAGCCCAAAAGCAATCGTGCTCGCAAGCACGAGCGCCACAAATGGAAGGTTCGCTCGCTGGAGTCTCATCCGGTCCGGGCGGAATTCAGGAGAGGCTGGGGACTGATCTTGCGAATGATCCTAGCCAGAGGGGGCTAAGATAGGGTTTAACGGCCAGACCGGTCCGGAAGGGCTCCGAGTGGTTTGCCTGGCCAATGGTCGCGCGGCCTACGCATGGAAAGTTGAGCAGTATGATCAGGACGTTAAGCCTCCTCCTGTCGTTAGTCGTCGGAAGCTCCGCGGCCTGGGCACAGGGAACCAAAGACCAGCCGTCGGGCACTCAGCCCACCTCGTCCACCCGCAGCGGCACAGCGACGAATTCCAGCTCGGACAGTATGGGTGGAGCTTTCAAGGGGACGGGTACCCCCAACTACGGAACCAGCCCAGGGATGGGTTCACAGAAGAAGACGCGCAATTAGGCTCAACAGCCCCGGGGGACCGAAGGCAGCGCGCTGAGCCCGGTTCACCGTGGGCGGGCCGCGATCGCTTCTGGATAAGGTCTGCTGGACTCAACGGTGTGGGCCGCGGCGGGACCGCGGGCGGCCCGCAGCCGGAGCACGACGAAGGCGATGTTGATCGCCAGCCAAATCAACATTGCGGAAATGGCAAAATGGAGCACTGCCAGACCTCACTGCGACGTCTGGTGTTAACACCTCACGGTTGCCCTGGTTCCGTGCTGCAAGGCGCAAGGCTTCACGTGCTCTGCTTGGAGTGTTGCCGAAACGGCGGATAAGGAAAGCTGTTGGCCGCGAGGAGCTGTTCCCGGACTAGCTCTTCTTGCCCGGCTTCGACTTCAACGAAAGACCAAGCCGCAGAGCCATGCGCTTGATCGCATCAGGCGAGCGTCCGAGAACTTTCGCCGCCTCTTCCAGCGAAGCCGAAGACTTGGCCAACTCCATGAGCCGGCGGTCTTCCTTGAACGACCAGGGCTTGCGCGCCATAACCGAAATGATCCTCTTCGACACAATGACAAAGCCGCCAAGCGACCCATGTTCGCTCGACGGCTTTGCTTGGGTGGGGCCAAGCTTGGGGGAGCCTGGTGCGAAGATGGATATGCGTTTGGTGAGACTTCGCAACAAACAACGCGGATTAAGCTAACCTCTCAACCTTACCGGCAGGATGTTGATGCAGGACGCTCGGTATAACCACGGGTGCTTCGTCAGAATTGTTGTCTGCGACGGCTGCCGGAAACGCCCGAGAAACATATCGTCCTCTCGTGCAGATCGCGGCGGTACCAGACCGCTGCGCGCTGAGCCGCTTCGTTCGAGGCTGCTCGACGGGAGAAACAAGACTTAATATTCGCCGGCTGGATTTCGCCGTCGGATAGTGCGAGATATCTGCTAAAAGTTTCATCGCCGATGATCTTGAACCCGTCACAACATCGCGTTGAAATGTATCGGGAGGAACGTTCCGAACATCGAGAACATTCCAAATGCTTGCAATTCTGGTTCTGATTTCGATCTTCGCAGCTGGCTTTGGCTGCGGCTATGGCCTACGGGCGCGGCGCTCGCGCAAACGGTCGGCACGATTTCGTCTCTATGCGCCATATAGCCGGGCAGCGATGGGAGCCAAGCAGGGCGAGCATCCATCGTAGTGGCACTGCCATGGACGCGATGTGAGCGCACGCCGACCTTGCCCTGCCGCCGGCTCGGATAACCATGCGCAGTTAGGTTAATCTGTCGCCGTCCTTGAGCGCTTTGGAAAGGCAATTTAAGACGGATCAGTTCATGGCAAGCTTGAGCCCTCGATATTTCCGAGGGCGCGCGGATAGGCGTTAGATGACGTGGCTGATTGCGTTGCTGGGCGCGGCGACTTGCGCCATGATTTCGATTGCGTTTGTTTGTAGCTATGGCCGGCATCTGAGAGACCTTCCAGGTCCTTGGATCATGAACGAGGGTCGTTCAAATGATTGATCAACGGCACAACGCGCCGCGCAGGTATTTCGTTGATGCGCAGGGGCACCGCGTTCTGATCGGCCTTTCGCTGGATGAGACGGCGGAATTCGAAGCCCTGGATATTGCGCCAATGGAGACAGTGCAGCTCATGGCCGAATCCGGCATGGGTAAAGTCGCCCCGGTTGACGACGTCCGATGGCTTGAGCTCTATTCCAAGCACGAAGGCGCCTGGCGGGCTTGGATCGCACAAAGCCAGGCGGGGCGGGCGCAGGATTCAGGCTTTGTTAACTATGTCTGACCGATGGTAGCGGCTTAGATCTCGACAATGGGGATGGCCCACATGTTTCAGCTGTTCCTGAGAGCGCGCGCGCACAACCTTCTCGGCTCCCGCCGTGAAGACAAGGGCTTCAAGGCCCGCTCCGCCGAGCGTGATGCGGAGACGGACCGCGCAAGGATCGGCGCCGTCATGGCTGCGATCGACACGGCACTACGAGATGCGGAGAGAGAGCAGGTCGGGCTCAACCGACGTGTCGACGATGCGCTTGCGCGTGCTTCCGTCACCTTCGGAAACGGCACCGACGAGTATCTCGAGCGCGAGGCGCTGGACAATCATCACCAGGATCTGTTCGCTGCCGACATCTCCAACGGCCAGCGCCGGCTCAAGGAATTGGCAAGCAGCATTGCGCATCTGAAGTTCGTCAAGACCGCAATGCTCACGCGCTTTCCGGATTTCAAGCCGCCGCAGCTCAACAGCTAGGATAGGCAGCCGCGCGCTCTGCGGCCATCCTTCGAGACGCACCGCGTGACAATTCGGCGCCGCTTTGCCGTTTGGCGCGTCGATCCTTTTTGCTATGGTTCCGGCAAGCACTCATGGTTTGAAGGAGCAACAAGGTGCCGATCAGGGATATGCGAAGGTTGGTTGGATTGGCATGTGTGCTGACATTGGCCGCGCCGGTGACGGCGTCGGCCATTACCGTCGAAGTGGCGCGCGCCTGCGATGCGGCGGTGGCCAAGGCCTTCCCTCCGAGGCAGATCGGCAACCCCGCGGCCGGCAGCGCCAAGGGAACGGCCAAGGATCAGCGTGAATACTTCCAGAAATGCGTGGCGAACAACGGCAAGGTCGACGACGCGCCCGCTGAGCCGTCCAAGGACAGCAAGCCCGGCAAATAGCCGTCGGCTATCGCTTTAGCGCGGCGGCGGGCAGGGCGAATAGAACGCGCCGTTCGCCGCATTGATGCGTTCGACGCATTGGTTGGGATCGGTGACGGTCCCGGCCACGGTGAAATCGTAGCCCATGCCTTTGACGACGACGACGTAGCGTCCGGGCGACAGCGTGAAGCCGTCCTGCTCCGGTTGCAGCAGCAGCATCCTCTGCTGATCTTCGACCGGCCCCACCTTGTAGGGGTAGGACATGCTGCGAATGACCCAGGAATCGCCCGCGCTGACCATGGCGGCCTTGCCGGAGGCATCAACGCCCATTGACCGCGACACCTTGGCGACGACGCGGACTTCGGTCACGCTTGCCTCGATGCTTCCGTCCGGTCTGAACACGATGAATCTGACGTCTCCGCTCGTCAGTGTCGTTGCGCTCGGCGTGCTTATGGCCGCTGAGATCGCAACGCGGCGGTCAGGAATCTTTCCGGGGACGGGCTTCAGTTCCTGCAATTGCCCCTCGTTCAACGCGTAGACGCCGAAGGTCGTCGGCAAAGGCATCGAGGGTTGTGCAGCGGGCGCCGGCTCCTTTGTGGTGTCGGGCGACCGCTCGACAGGCTCGTTCTCCGTTGGGGTCGCCGTGGCGGCCGGCGGGGGCTCGGGGCTGGTCGGCACCGGCCCGGATGGCCGCGATGATTGTGTCAGTGCGGCCACCTGCGTCTTCAAACGGGGCCATAAGATCACCGCGGCGCTTGCTCCGGCCATGAGCAAAAGAATGCCGGCCAGTCGAACAAGAGAGGTGAAGGTGCCGCTCCGTTTGGGCTGATCGAGCGATGGCGGCGGTGCCACGGGACGGCGCGGGGCTCCCGCATCCTTCGGAACAGGCGGTGCAGCCGAAACGGGTGATGCCGGAATAGGCGGGGGAGGAGTGCTGGCGACCGGTGGGGGGACCGAAACGGCGGCTGTCGCGCCGGCCTTTGGCGCCTCCGCTGCAGCGCTGCGCGCGAAGGTACGTTCGACCTCCTTGATGGCGCGTTCGAGGACCTGCTGAAGCTCGCGCGATTCCCGCGCGTCCGCGTGCGTGAATTGCTCCATCAGCTTGACGCGCGCCAGCTCGTAGACAATCTCCCGCATCTGCTGGGGATCGTCGGATACGGCGCGGATTCGGCTCGACAGGAGACGGATAAACCCGGCTTTGATCTGCTGCGTCGAAGGAGCGTTGTCCGCGGTTTCACCGGAGTCGGTCATCAAGGCCGATCAAGTAGCCCGGATGAGGCCATTTCGCTAGGATTTTCCGCTCGAGACGTCGCGACGGAGACAGCTGTCCCGGCACGCCCAGGCTGCTCGTGTCGTTCGAAGATGCTTGCTTTTAGGGGAAAACCTGTGACATTTCGCGGAGCTCCTCATTCCGGTGTTTGACCATGCGCGGCGTTCTAGCAGTCCTCTCGGTTCTGACGTTCCTGGCTTCGCCTGCCGTTGCGCAAGGGACCAAGGATCAGGCCAACACCACGAGCTCCAGCATCATCACGACGCCTACGAAGAAGGCACAGACCAATCAGGCGGCCTCGCGGCCGACCGCCGTTCGGAACCTCTCGGGCAGCCTGCCTGCTGGAAAGTCGGCCCAGGGCGTATGGCGCGATGGCAAGCTTGTCGCCGTTCCCCGCTGAGGCCGCCGCCCAACGAACCGTGAAGGAACGGTGATCGCCTCCCTGACGTTCTTGCTCGGGAGATATCGTATGAAACGACCAGTTCTGATCGCCATTGCTATGCTTGTGCCCGCAGCTGCCTGGGCCCAGGGCGTCAACGATCCATCGACGCCCAACCGCAACGTGACCATCGTCAATCCGTCGCAGCCCGCGCCCCCCAACGCGACGCGCAATATTCCGAGCCGGATCGAGCCGCCCGTGACGACCGGCGGCGGACGCGCGCGGCCCTATTACGGGAACAGGACCCGGGGCAGCGGGTCGAGCCGTCGCTAGTCGCGCCTTTCACCCCTCGGCATGTCTTGAGCTATTGCGGGTTGACCTCGACCTCCAGGGTTGACGTCCCTGCATCGTGTCGGTTCTTGCCTGAGATCAGCAGCGTGAACTTGTCGGTGCCGTGCGTCTGGTTCTCGGCCGAATAGCGGAAGCCGGAGCCAACCACGGCCAACTGTCCGCGTGACGGTCCGCTCACGACCGAGACGTTGAAGATCTGCATGTACGACCAACGCAGGCCCTGGATGCACTCCGCGCCGGGCGCGATCGACATCGTCCATTTCACCGTGTCGTGCGACAGCGCGAACGGCGTCCGCTCCTTGATGCAGAGCGGGCTCGCCTGCGCAGCGAGGCAGGACGCAGCGAAAGCGGCAGCGGCTAGCAACAATATTGGTCCTGCGCGCATTGTCGGCGATCCCACGAGCGGATGCCGAAAGCTAGCAGCAATGAGCTAATGAGGTCTTAGAAGGGGGCCGGTTGCCTGTCTCTGATCATTTGAGGCGATCTCGGATACAGCAACGATCCGTCGGCCTGGCTTGGAACCAAACCATTCTGCCTCCGGTTTTGTCCGACGGGTCAAGTTGAATTTCGGAAGGCGGCTTCGATTTCGGGAAATTGGTAACCCTTTGATTTGGCTCGGGCCGTCTACTGTGCATGGGGTTGTTTTTCGATTTTTGTGAGCCGGACCCGAAGCTTCAGGGCCAAAGCAGCTGACTGCGGATCCACCGTCTTGCAATTGGGAACCTGATGAGCTGAAGTTGCGGCGGCCTATGACTGCTGTTGGTCGTCCTTGGAGTCACCGGAGTGCAATTCACGCGCCGCAAGTCCGTATCAGATCGCCGGATGCCGGGAGATGCGCCGGTCAAGGCGATCGTGGCCGCCGCTGTCGGACTTGCCGTCTATGTTAGCGGTCCGCTCTCATGTCGTGCTCAGAGCGAACCCGAGCCCTCGCTCAGCGACTATCTTCCGCCAAGCGAGCCGGAAGTGACGCGCGACGCATGGCGGCAACGGATCGAGGACGCGCGCCGCCGCGCCAAGGAGGTCTCGCGCGAGCGGCGGGAGCATCCCGAGCTCTACAAGCCTGTCCCGGAAGACCCGGACCTCGTCGCGACCGAACGTCTGCTTCGCGACGACAGCCTGCAGCGAGGCGACATCGTCACGACCAAGAAGGGCATGTTCGTCTATCAGGGGCGATCCGACCAGCCGCGCCGCGATCAGGACTTCGTGCCGGTCAATCCGAAATCGGTGCGCTGAGGCTCAGTACCGCCGCAGGATCTCGTTGAACTTGGGATCGGTCACTTTCGTGGTCTCGAGCAGCAGCGACTTGCCCTGCGGCGTCGCCTGCACATAGGCCGCGATCAGCAGCGGCTCGTAACGGGAGCGATTGGCCAGTGCGGCGCGGATGTCGGATTGCGCCAGCAGCTTGATCTCCTCGTCCGTTGCGGCCGCGCTGGAGGTCACTGTCCGCACGCGCGCGAAGGCGACGTCGATCGGCACCGATCCGGTCAGATAGGACATCTTCACCGCAGGCGTCGCCGCTTCGCCGGCCTGGGCCTGCAGCGTGCCGAGCGTGAGCCAGAGCGCGGGCCTGATCGGCGAGATATTCAAGGCCGTGACGATGGCGGCCTGGGCGGCCTTGTTCTCGCCGGCCCTTCCACCGGCATCGATTGCTGGGTGGTGAAGAACGTCGGCGGCCCTCGCCGCCGCGTAATTCGCGAGCAGGTCGCCATCCAGCGAAACCGAAGCCAGGACCCCGCCGGCCGCCAGCTTGGCCTTCTCGGGCGGGATCTCGCCCGAGAACAAATCACTCGCGCGAAAATCCGGTCGGACGACATCGCCGTAGAACGCCATGGCGGCATGAAGCGCCAGCAAGACCGCGGTGCAGATGCCGATGACGCGAAGCGGGATCATGCGGTTCATGGTGAAATCGACGAGGCCTGTGAGGGCGGAGCGAATAGGGGATTCGAAGGGCAGCCGAAGCTCTTAAATTGCCATCAGACTATCGCCTTGGATCGTCAGCAGCGTCAAGTTTCCGGTCGCGTAGGCGCCGGTGTCGATATTGATGCGGTTCGGGCGAATATCGGGCACGCTGACCGGCGTATGACCGTGGACGATATATTTGCCGAAGCGTTCCTCGGAGGCGAGGAACTCCTCGCGGATCCAGAGCAGGTCCTCGTCCTTCTGCCGCTCGAGCGGGACGCCAGGCTTGACGCCGGCATGCACGAAGAAGAAGTCGCCGCAGGTGAACGACGAAGGCAATTGCTGCAGGAAGGCCAGGTGCTCGGGGGGAAGCGCGCGCTTCAATCCTTCGATCAGCTCGACCTGTTGTTCCGCGGTCGGGTTCATGGTCGGCGTGATGCCGTAGGAGACCAGCGTCAGCAGGCCGCCATAGTGGCGCCACTCCTGCAGGCGGGCGGGGTCCTTGAGGACCTCGAGCAGGAAGATCTCGTGGTTGCCCTTGAGGCAAACCGTCTCGTGCGATTTCGAGCGTGCGATCAAGAGATCAAGAACGGCGCGTGAGTCCGGGCCGCGATCGACATAGTCGCCGAGGAAGACCTGGATGGCGCGTTCGGGAGCCGAGCGGGCAAGATCCGCGTCGATCACGGTTAACAGGGATTGAAGCAGATCGGCGCGGCCATGCACGTCCCCGATGGCATAGACGCGAATGCCGTCGGGAAGCCGCGGCTTGGTCTTCTTTCGAAAGCGTGAGGAAAGGCCCATCAGGTCGGTCGAATCGCATCCAGCGTCACGAGCGGAACGTCGTGACCGCTCTTAGCAGAACAAGTCACACATCGGTATTCTTAATTGTTTCCGACAAAGGTGCCCGCATTTTGATTAAAGGATCGCGCGGCCTTTGAGCCGTATTTCAAGACGTCTCGCGTAGCGTCTTCCCAACAAGAAATGGGGAGCGCGACATGCGCAAAGTTGTGAAGTTCCTGGCGGGCGTGGCCGCCATCGTCGTTGCTGCGGGGGTGCAGCAGCGCGCTGAAGCCGCTTTCGTCGGTGCGCCGATGGGGCTGCGCGGGGCCATCCAGTACATCAAGTTCGATCAGCCGACGCTGGCGCCGATGGCGTTCACGCTATTTTGCCTGAAGTACAAGGACGAGTGCAAGCCGCGTCCGCAGCAGATCGTCTTCCGGGGCGGTCGCCTGAAGCTTACGGCCGAGCGGTTGGCGCAGATGCAAGAGGTCAATCAGCAGGTCAATACCGCCATCCGTCCCGAGGCCAATCTGGAAGGGCTGCGCGGCGAGAAATGGCTGCTGCATCCGGTGAGCGGCGACTGCAACGACTACGCTGTGACAAAACGCCACGAGCTGATCGCCAAGGGCTTTCCGGCGCGTTCGGTGCTGCTCAGCGAGGTCGTGACCACCTGGGGCGAGCATCATCTCGTCGTCGTGGTGCGGACCTTCTCCGGCGATCTCGTGCTGGACAATCTCTCCGGCCACATCCTGCCGTGGTCGAAGAAGCCCTATCGCTGGGTTCGCATCCAGTCGCCCAAGAACCCGAACTACTGGGCTTCACTTGGCGACCGCGCGGTCTGATGATCGGCGCTCTATCGTGACGAGGATTGGCTGACGCTCTGCGACAGCCCCAATCCCACGATCACCGAAAGACACAGGATTGCCGCGGGCCGCAGCAATCCTGGCCCTGCGAAGCTCTGGACCAGCGCAAAGAGAAGACAGGCCGCGGCGGCCGCAGGGAAGAACGAGTCGCGTCCGCGCTGCAAGGCGCCGAAGAACAGGCGCACCAGCGCGATCAGGCCTGCCACCAGCGAGACAACGAGACCGATCGCTCCCATGCCGGCGAAGATCGCTGTCGCCGTCGACGGCGCCGTCAGGGCCGCGCCGGCATCGCTCTGATAGATCCTGGCGATGGCCGAGAAGGTTCCTGCGCCCGCGCCGAACCAGCGCGTATCCGCCAACATCCGCTCCAGCGCCGCGCGCGTCTCCGCCCCCATATCGGGTGTGAGCCGCATGAGGATCGGCCCGGAGCTCTGTTCGAACATGAAGGTCAGGACAATGGCGGCCCCGATCAGCGCGGCGGCCGCCAGCGCGCTGGCGGCCAATGGCGACAGATCGAGCCGGCGGATGACGAGGATCAGCAGGATCAACACAATGCCGAAGCCTGCCGCGACCGCATTGTTGGTTCCGGACAAGCCAAACACCGCAGCCGCGCTGATCAAGGCTCCCGCAAGGCCGAGCAGACCAAGCACGATCGAGCGGACCAGCGAATGACGCGTTTCGGCCCGCTCGGCGGCAAGCTGCATGATCGCCAGATTCAGGACGAGGCCGAAACCGGCCAGGGTCGTCGCGAACTCGGACGTTGCGGCAGTTCCTGCAACTGCGGGCGAGAGACGATGCAGATCCAGGGTCAAGGCGGAGACCGCGGTGACGCCACCGAGGACGAACAGGACCAGCTCGGCGCGGCCGCGATCGCGGACGACCACGATGGTCACGCCGAGCAGCGCGGTCGCGGCCAGCGCCAGCATCAATGCATTCAGGGTCAAGCCGAGATCGGCGGTGATCGGCCCGAGCGAGAGGCCACCAAGGACGTCGCGAGCGCTCGCCCAGATCGGGTGCGCCAAGCTCAATGGAAGCGGGGCGAGCTGGGCGGCGACAAGAACGGGGATCGCGATCAGGATCCAGCGCCCCCAGGAAGTCGCGCGCATATAGTGGTCGTAATCGGCCTTTCGCGCACTTAGCGTGGCCGCCAGCAGGCTGAGCGCGGCAGCCATCGTCCCGAGCTGCGCACCGAACTTGGCGCCGGCGATTTCGAGAGCGGAAGCGGAAACGATGGAAACGATGAGGGCAAAATAAGCGAGGGACAAACGGCGCGCTCGAAGGGAATCCTGAAACGGTCAGGTCACCATACAAGCGAGCGGGGGCTTTTCAAGCGAAGCTCGGTTCGGGCCAACAACTTGCCTGCCAACCCTTCGTATGCGCGCGAAAGGTCGATCGCAAAGAGAGATCAGCGCGCGCTCTTGACCGGCCGGGCAAACACGCGTGCGGCGCGGGCGGCGGCAAGGCTGAAGCGGGCGGCCGAGCCGAAGAGGTAGCCGGCCTGGAGCGCCATGGCGGCGAAGGCCGCAGCCTTCAGGCCTTCGAGGACGCCAAGACTGGTCATCAGGCTGACCGGCAGCACCGTGAGCACCAGGGCGAATGTGACCGGCAGCAGCACCAGGACGCGAAAGCGTTGGCCCAGCACGGCACCTACCAGAAAGCTGAAAATCAAAAGCGCGGTCATCCGAAACACTCCGTGTCTCGGACCCTAGGTTCCCCACCCTAAAAAGACCCTTAAGCTGTATGGCTAAATTTGGCCTATTGACCGCAATTTGCCAGCAGCGAGTGATAGGCCTCCCGTAGCCCGTTCAGGGCGACCACGCCTTTGATCTCGCTGTCGCTTTCTTTGACGATCAGGGACAGCGAGGCGGTCGTCTGCCACTTGCCGCCGGCAAAGGCCGAGATCTCGTCGGGCAGCAGCACCGCAGCGCCAGCGGCCGTCATGCTGGCCTCGACGGTCAGGGTGCCGCCGCCGCTCGTGGCGATGGTGACCTTGGGATGGCTCCGCGGCGGAAAGGGCCTGATCAAGGCCACCAGCACGTCGATCTTGCCCTTGGGCGCGCAGCGGACGATGAGGCCGGCAAAGTCCGGATCGGACTGGGTGGTGTCCGCGGTCTTCGTGATGGCCGCGAAGCTTTCGCCCTCCTTAACTCCTTGCGTGCGGCTGAACTTCCAGACGGAGGAGGGGGCAGGTGCGGCCACTTCCACGAGGGGGATACCCGTGCACGAGGACCGCGCGCAGGGACCCGCCGCGCCGAAGGGGCGGTCTGCGCCGCCAAGGAACGATCCTGCCAGGAGGGTGAACAGAAGGAGGCCAGGCACGAGGAAATCCTATCTTGCGGGTTCCAGCCTTTAGCAGACGGCGGCGAGGTCAAGAAGGCCGGCGCCGACGCGCCGAGCCCTTCGCTTGGGCGGAGTGCTCGCCGACCAGGCACACGAAATACAACAAATGGTCACAAAGGGTTAAACCAAGATCCAAAACGTGGCCCGCACGCAACAGTCGGTGACCGATCGTCCGTTAACCATTCACGAACCCTTGTCGCACTGCCCGCGTCGCCGTACCACTTCAAGGTAATTGGGGTCTCCTGGGGCGCGATTCATGCATTCATTTGCCAAAGCTTATGTATTCACGCCGGCATTTCTGGCCGCCGCTTTGGCGCTCGGAGCCTGCTCGACCAATCCCGGCTCCGGTCCGCTGACGGACGACGTTAACAACAAGATTCAGACGGAAAGCGCGCCGGCCTATGAGCTGGTGCCGCTCAATCCGGCCACGGTGAAGATCCTGCACACGCATGAGCCCAAGGGGCTTGCCGGCGTGTTCACCGATCGCCGTCCGCCCGCCAGCATCGTGTTCGGCATCGGCGATGTCGTCAGCGTCACCATCTTCGAAGCGGCGGCAGGCGGTCTGTTCATCCCGGCGGAAGCCGGCGTCCGTCCCGGCAACTATGTGACGATCCCGGATCAGTCGGTCGACAATGACGGTTTCATCACGGTGCCCTATGCCGGCCAGATCAAGGCCGCGGGCCGCACGGCGGTGGAGATCCAGCGCTCGATCATCGAGAAAATCGGTAACCGCGCCATCGAGCCGCAGGCGGTGGTTTCGATGTCGTCACAGCGCACCCAGCTCATCAGCGTGCTCGGCGAAGTCAATTCGCCGGCGCGTTACCCCGCGAGCGCGGCGGGCGCCAAGGATAAGGTGCTCGATGCGATCACCCGCGCCGGCGGCATCAAGGGTCAGGGCTTCGAGACCTGGGTCATGCTGGAGCGTGGCGGACGGCGGGCCACCGTGCCGTTCGAGAATCTCGTGATGGCGCCCGAGAACAACGTCTATGTGCGTCCCGATGACAGCATCTACGTCTATCGCGAGCAGCAGAAGTTCATGGCGTTCGGCGCCAGCGGCCAGAGCGGCGAGTTCAACTTCGATGCCTGGCGCATCAACCTCGGCGAAGCCGTCGGCAAGGCTGGTGGTCTCCTCGATGGTCAGGCCGATCCCGCTGCCGTGTATCTCTATCGCCGCGAGCCGCGCGAGGTTGCGGCCCAACTCGGCATCGACGTGAGCAAGTACACGTCGGAGACGATCCCGGTCATCTTCAACGTCAACTTCCGCGATCCGGGCGGCTTCTTCCTGGCCACCAAGGTCATGATGAAGAACGGCGACATCATCTACGTCTCGAACTCGCGCAACGTCGAAGTTGCCAAGTTCCTGAACTACATGCGGGTGATCATGGCGACCGGCAGCGATGCCGTGAACCTCAGCAACGATGCGCTGATCTTCCGCAACAACATCAAGCTGGCGCCGTAAGACGCCGACTTGATCGACCAACAGCGATGGCACCGGGGCCTTGTCCCGGTGCCATTTTCGTTTAGCGATCTGATCAATATTGTCGGGCTTGCGGGATCCCTGCTGGGATCGCGGCGCCACTCAGCAGGCGCCGGTCATCCGTCACCCCGCTGTGTTGCAAGGGGCTGTATGCGCTTTCGAACAGTTGGGCGAATTCCGGCCCTCGTCTTGCTCGCTTTCGGGCTCGCACCGGCCGGGACGGCGCTCGGCGCGGCCGCGGAGCTGGGCGTTCGCCACCGCATCGACGTGATGGTCTCGGCCGAGCCCGATGCTCCGATCTTGTCGCGCCTGAAGGGAAGCAAGGGCGAGCTGTCCTTCACGGTCCGGCTGTCGGCGAACTCCAAGGAGAGCAAATTCTTCGGAATGCTGCGTCCGTCTTTCCCTGACATCGTCATCCCCGACGGCGCGGGCAGACCGCTGGTCCAGCAGACCAAGCTCTGGGAGGAGGAGGTCTGCCACCAGCGCCGCGGCCTGCCCAAGGTCACGGTGACGCAGCTCGGCGGGCATTTTGGCGAGGGGGACGGGCGGATCGAGATTTCGGCCATCAACCGGCACATCGGCGTGCTGGTCCCGCCTGACGAATTAACCCCTGGAATAAAACTCGATCAGGGGAGTGATAGCTTTGGGCTATTCTATGCTTTCCGGGCGCAGACCCGGAACAGCCGCCTCAACGTCGATCTGAAGATCTATCCGATCGATTGCTTCCTCTAAGCTCAGAGCAAAGCTCGCAAGAAAGCTCGCAAGACACCACGATGCGCCTTTGGCCTCCCGACATCAGCTTGTCCAGGATTCGTTGGTCGTGGAGCCTGCCCGCGACCTTCATCCTGTTCTCAGTGGTGGCTGGCGCGCCGTTCCCGTTCGGCTCGACCAATGATCTGTCCATCGCGTTCTGGTGCCTCTGTCTCGGCATCGCGGTGATCTTCGCGCCGACGCGCGATCTGCGCGCGCCCCATCTGTGGCTGCTCGCCGGCATCGGCGTGATCGTCGCCGCTTACGCCTTCGTGCTGCACGAGCAGCTCTCCGACCATCCCTTCCTCGCGCCGTTTCAGCCGATCTGGAAGCAGGCCTCGGATCTCCTCGGCGTGCCGATCGCGCCCTCTGCTTCGATCGTGAAGAACGAGGCGTTCTTCGCGCTTGGTGCGCCGCTCGCCAACATCCTCGCCGTCGTGCTCGGCATCACCGTCGGCGCGAACCGCGAGCGCGCGCGCCGCATGCTGTGGGTGATCGCGATCTCGGGGGCGGCTTATGCGCTCTACGGCGTGCTCTCGTTCCTGATCGAGCCCACCATGATCCTGTGGCGGGACAAGACGGCGTATCTCGGCAGCGTCACCGGCACCTTCATCAACCGCAACACCGCGGCGGCCTATTTCGGCTCGGCTGCGGTGATCTGGATGCTGCTGATCCTGGAGGACGTCCGCCGCCGCTTGCCGGAGCGGCACATCGAGTGGCGGCGCCTGTCGCTCGATCTGCGCACGATCCCGCCAAAACAGATCCTGCCGCAGCTCGGTTGCCTCCTGATCTGCCTGATGGCGATGTTCATGACGACCTCGCGCGCCGGCGTCGGCCTGTCGCTGCTCGCGATGATCGTCTCGTTCACGCTGTTCCTGCGGAAGGACCTGCCGCCGCGCACCGGCATCTGGATCTCGCTGGGCTCCGGCATCGCCGTCGCACTCGGCCTGTTGCAACTCCTGGGCGGCCGCGTCTCCAGCCGCTTCGACAGCCAGGGCCTGGTCGACGAGGGCCGCATCGAGGCCTGGAAATCGACACTTCGGATCATCGGCGACAATCCCTGGTTCGGCACCGGCATGGGCACCTTCCAATGGGCGTTCCCGCCGTACCGCAGCCCCAACATCTCGATTCGCGGCGTCTGGGACGCCGCGCATTCGACGCCGCTGGAGCTTGCCTCCGAGGTGGGCATCCCCATGGCGCTGCTGGTGGCGCTCGGCTGGGCAATCATGCTGCTGGTGCTGGCGCGGGGCGTGTTCACCCGGCGGCGCGACGCCATCATCCCGCTCGCGGCAGCGGCGACCGCGACGCTGTCGCTGCTGCATTCGTGCCTGGATTTCACCCTGCAGGTGCCCGGCTACAGCATTCCGTTCTTTGCGCTTTTCGGCGCGGGCCTTTCGCAGTCCTTCCGCACGCAGGAAGGCCGGCCGGCGGCGGGGGCGGACCCCACCAGCCGGCGAGGCGAGGGCCGTCCGGCAACCGTGGACGCAGCCCCGAGCCGGGTGCCTCAGCTTCATAAAAGTGTCTAGATTTGAAGCAGTTGCGCCGTTTACGAAGTCTTTAGAATAAGTGGACAGCCCTTTCCTCTTCCGCTACGTTCCTGCAACGAGCACAGCCATTTGCCCGGGCCGAGGAAGCAATTCGGGGCAGCTGATTTTTGGAGGTTTGTTTATGAGCGTTATCAGGATTGCGCTTCGCATGGCTGCCGCCGCGGCCCTCGCCGTGACGCTTCAGTCGGCCGCCAGCGCCGCCGTTTACCCGCCGCAGCGCCAGCTGCCGGCCACCGTCATTTCCGACTTCAAGGCCGCGCCCAGCAGCCTGCTGCAGCAATATCCGACCGGCGGCCCGCAGCTGATCTCGCGCGTGCGCGACCTCGGCGCTTCCGATCCGACCACGCTTCCCGGCCTGATCGCGCTGCTGAAGGATCCCGCGACCACCAAGGACCAGATGCGCGGCATCGTCGCCGGCCTCGCCCAGGTCGCCCGCATGGCCGCGCAGACCGACCAGGCCTACGCGAATGAGATCCAGGCCGCGATCGCCGGCACCGGCAACGCCGACGTGATCGCCGCCTACCAGGCCGCGACCGGCGACGTCGCAATCGCCGCGACCGGCGGCGGTGCGGGCGGCGGCGGCACCGGCGCGGGTGGACCGACGGGGACGAGCGGATTCGCTACCGGCGGTGGTGGCGGCGGCCTTGTCCGATTCGGCAACAACACGACCAACAACAACGCGCCCAACGGCGGTAGCGGTGGCGTCGGCGGCACCACCAACAGCACAAGTCCGCGGCGCTGAGACCGGAACCGGCCCTCGCGGCCGGTGCTGCGTGACACCTTACTGCAGCGGCGCCAGCGGGCGCCGCTTTGCTTTTTGCGCCGTTAAGCTTCTGGCAAAGTGTCCCGCAAAGCGCGCATTGCACTGCATCGAACGCGTTCAATTGCAGGCCGGCTTGTGCTAGTGTGGCTCGCAGCGCGCTACCCTTGGCATCCGGTTTGCTCCGGATTGCCGACAGGCTTTAGGCCAGCATTGATCCCAAGACGAAAAATCGATCCATTTTCAGGAATTGCTAGATGTTGCAGGTGAACAAGCCGACCTCGGAGATCAACCGTGATTTCGCCGAGGCCGACGGCTCCCCGTCGCAGACGCTGACCTCCTATCTCGACATCGTCCGCCGCCAGTTCCCGACCATAGTCGCGATCGTCTCGGCTTGCGTGATCCTGGCGCTGCTCTATCTCTTCACCGCCGCGCCGCAATTCACCTCCACGGCGTCGATGGTGATCGACACGCGCAAGGTGCAGCTGTTCCAGCAGCAATCCGTGCTGGGCGATATCGCAATTGATTCCGCAACGGTGGAGACTCAGGTCGAGATTCTGAAATCCGAGAACATCAGTCTTGCTGTGATTCGGGACTTGCACTTGATCGATGATCCTGAATTTGTCGGCTCCGGCGGCGGAGTAGTCGGCACAATCATTGGAGCGGCAACCAGTCTGTTCTCGTCCAGGCCCGTCTCGTCAGAGTTTGAGCTGACGCGCAAGGCGCTGGGGCTATTCGAGAAAAATCGTACAATCAAGCGGCTCGGACTCACCTATGTGATGGAGATTGGCTTCACCTCGAAAGACCCGCAGAAAGCGGCGCGGATCGCCAACGCGATCGCCGACGCCTATATCGTCGATCAACTCGAGGCGAAGTATCAGGCAACTCGCCGCGCCAGCGTCTGGCTCCAGGATCGCATCAAGGAGCTGCGCACCCAGGCCTCCGCGGCACAGAAAGCAGTGGTCGATTTCAAGACTGCCAACAACATCATCGCCACCGGCAAGGGGCTGATAAACGAGCAGCAACTTGCCGAGGTAAACAGTCAGCTGATCATGGCGCATGCGGCGACCGCCGAAGCCAAGGCAAGGCTCGACCGCTTGAACGACATCTTTAAGCAGGAGATTCCGGACGCGAGCGTCGCTGACGCGCTGAAGAACGACACAATCGTCAAGCTGCGCGGGCAATATGTCGACCTGGCTTCGAAGGAATCGATCTGGTCGATGAAATACGGCTCAGATCACCTCGCCGCCGTCAACCTGCGCCGGCAGATGGCGGAGATCAAGAAGAATATCCTGGATGAGCTCAAGCGCATCCAGGAGTCTTACAAGAGCGATTACGACATCGCGGTGACCCGCGAGGAGGCGATCAAATCCAGCCTGAACAATGTTGTCTCGGAATCGCAGCTCACCAACCAGGCGCAGGTACAGCTTCGCGAGCTTGAGAGCAACGCGCAGTCCTACCAAGCGATGTACGACAATTTCCTGCAGCGCTACATGGAAAGCGTACAGCAGCAATCATTTCCAATTACAGAAGCGCGTGTGATCAGCGCGGCGACCACACCGCTGGCCAAGAGTTATCCGAAAACCCCATTTCTGCTGGGAGTTGCGTTTATTGGAGGGCTCATTCTGAGCCTTGGGGTGGCAATTGCGCGCGAACTGACGGACAGGGTGTTCCGCACCACCGGTCAGGTGGAGGAGGTACTTGGTACCAACTGCATTGCTATCCTACCAAAGATCAATGCAGCTGGGTCGACTCGCTTCACCAAGCAAAAGGAAGACGCGCAGCCAAATTTACTGCGTTATGTCGTCGACCAGCCTCTCTCTCGCTTTGCTGAGGCGGTACGGTCGCTGAAGGTGGCGCTCGATCTCAACTCCGTCGTGCGGGAACATCGCGTGCTTGCTGTGACCTCAACTTTGCCCAACGAGGGCAAAAGCACACTCTCCACAAACCTCGCACAGCTTATGGCGCATTCAGGTCATAAAGTCATTTTGGTCGATGCCGATCTTCGTAATCCCTCGCTATCGCGAGCCCTAAGGCCCGACGCCAGTATTGGCTTGGTTGATCTGATAGCTCAGAAGGCGCAGCTTCAGGATGTAATTAGCGTGGATCCCCAGACCGGACTTGCGGTGTTGCCCGCGGGCTCGACGTCCAAGCTTCTGCACACAAACGAGGTCTTGGCCTCTCAAGCGATGCAAGCGGTGGTGACTTTATTGCGATCGCAATATGAATACGTAGTGCTCGATATGCCGCCGATGGCGCCTGTGGTGGACGTACGCGTTACATCGACCCTGGTTGATACTTACGTATTCGTGGTGGAATGGGGAAAAACAAAGACTGACGTGGTGCGGCACAACCTACGCAACGCACCTGCAATTCAAGATAAGCTACTTGGAGTGGTTCTCAACAAGGCAGATACAAAGCTGCTGGCGCGCTACGAATCTTATCACGGCCGTTATTACTATCAGAAATATTACGCTCGGTATGGGTACGTGGAGTAGCATGCGATCCGCGCTTCTAGTGCTCGGCCTCGCCGGATTCTGGTGGTCAACTACCGTATTGCCCATCTTCCACTCTGCTTCGGCGACACACGAGATCGTGGACCACATCATTGCTGGTGAACGATTCCGGCCCGGCATTCTGGCTAACGTGCTGGCGCACCTAGAAGCCGAGCCAATACGGACGGTGGTAAAGTCATCAAAGCTTCGCGCTCTTGCTTTTGTCCACCTCGGCATCGCGGAAGGGCAAGTCGGACAAGAGGCGGATAAACAGACTGCCATCGCTGAGCAATACGTCAGAAATTCCATTTCATCAAATCCGATGGATTCATTTCTATGGCTGACGCTCTACTCAGGAAGCGTCAGTCGAGAAGGTGTTGGCCAGAACAACCTAACCTTTCTAGAGCAATCATACGCCACGGGTCCGCGGGAGGGATGGATTGCGCTACGGCGCAATCGATTAGCCCTAGTCGCGTTTCCGCTTCTGGAAAGTCGCATGGCTAAGTCGGCAATCTCCGAATTTTGTAACATTGTAGATTCTGAGTTCATTGATGAGGCTTTCACGTCCCTTGTGGGAGTGGGATGGCCGCATCGTGATCAACTGGTCGCCGGTTTGGAGTGTGCAGACATCTCGGCGCGGGAACGGCTTGCGCAGCGACTGGCAGATGAAGGGATAAAGATTTCACTGCCCGGGGTAGAGGTGCGTAAGAGGTCGTGGTACTAGCATTTTGCGCGTACATCAGCCTCTGATCTGTAGGCTCTCATCCTCAACCACAACTGGGGCAACCTCCGGCCCTCGCGCAGAATACTAATATCTTTTGGCCTACTCTTTTCGTCCAACACTGCAAGTTTCTTTTCATCAGGCATTGCAGCAATCGCATCTATTTTGTGGGTATGAGAGAATCGCTGCAATATACGATACGTTGAGCCGGGGGCCTTATGTTCGTGCAACTCGACGATAATGTCAGATCGAGTCAGTGCTGGCACAGCAATTGGGTCAAGTAACTTATCCTCAGCGCCCTCAATGTCCAACAGCACAAGAGCTGACCTAGCCCGCTCGAGTAGATCGTTCAATAGAGTTTCATTACATTCACCTGCGACTGAGATCGATGCTCTGACTCCGTTGAGCTCTGCCAAACGATCAACGAGCTCCAGAGCTTTGCTGTCAATATCAAACGCATGCACCTGGATGTTTGGACATCGTACTGCCATCCCGACTGCATAGTATCCTTCGGCGCAGCCAACATCCACAAAGCAGTCGTAGCGTGCCTCTGAGATTGCTTCTTGGAACCAAGGTGCGATTTCATGTTCATAGCAGCCTAAGATTTTGGCTCCTAGCAGGCTTCCTGCCGAGAACATACCATATCGCAACCCGGCGAAGGGACCTTGCGCGACCACAGCACTGTCTTCTAAGTGTTCACCGTTGTTAGAGAAGAATCGGTTTTCGCTAGCGACTTGTGTCGCCATGCGCTCTCTCAGCCGCCGATCTCGATCCGCCGAGATGCCCGTTGAACGAGCAAGGTCTTTAAGTAGCGCTAGCAACAACGGCGATATTAGATAAATCCGCTCGGTGACGGTAGGCGAGCGTCGCAGTTCTAAGAACGCTCTTTTTAGATCGCTCATAAAGATCCCCTAATCAAGCAGTCAGCGTTCTATCTTGAGCTGTCCACTAAAGTAGTTGAAGTTTCCAGTAGTGGCATCTGAGGTAACTGGTAGAGAAAGAGTGCCTCCGGTCACGAGTTGCTGGTTCCGCTTCAGAGCGAGCACTATGTTGCCCAAGGCCATTGGGACGGAAGAAATGTGGTCACCCGAAGGTAGTTGGATCTTGTAGCGGCTGCCTCCGACTTCTACGTCCAGAACAGCCGGCGCGCTGAGGAACGTGACGAAGTGTATACGGTCCGTAAGTTGATCAGCAAACTTTGGCCGCCCTCGTACCACCGGAGCGAAGTCGACAACTCCAAGGGACTCCTTAGGATGGAGCTGGTAGAAGTAGAAGAGTTCGTCCTTCGAGATGTCCGGACGGCTTCCCGTCTTAAACCAATCAATATAAAATCGGCTTGCTTGAAGAAAGCCGCCGTGGTCGGGAAGATGCTGCCATGCGGGCACCGCCCATATGTTATGCAGTGGAGCTTCAAAAGGCTCCAGATAGGTGGCCTCGTTCCAATCATTCCAAGTCGCCAACTGTATCCAGTCGGCGCCAGCTTCGATCGCTGATAGCCACCGTTGCTGCATTCCTTTGAAGCCATCGCTCTCAAATACTCGAGAGTTTATCGTCAAGCCTCGATAAAAGGGTGCAATTCCTGCCATGAAGATTTTGCCTCTTGAGTGTACGAGAGGTGCGATTTCGCGGATGGACTGCGCCATTTGTGAATACGGTCCTCCAGCGGCAAACGTAAAAAAGCCGTCAATATCAGGGGACTCTTGCAGGACCGTTCTTGCAACGTAAGTATCGAGGGCTTCAGATCCCAAGTGAATTCCTCGCCGAAGCAAAGGGTAGTTCATGTGAGGAACAAGAAAAATGTCGATACCGCGCTCACTCATCCTATTTCTAAGCTCACTTGCCCAGTTCGGCGTTTGGCCCCAGCCGGATACAACCAGTTTGCCGCTTTTACGCAGTGAATTTGGGTGCGATGCATAGCGGGCGATTAGCTGTACAGCCTCTTCAGCATCTGTCTGATCAAATGATAGTACCAAGTTGAAATGCGGAAAGCGTTCCGAAGCTTGGAACAGTCGCTCGATTACCTTCAGATGGGATGGGTGACGGGTGGGCGAACCAAAATTTATCGCGAAACCGTCGATTTTGCTTGCGCTCGCGAGTTCAATTTCGCGGGCATAGTCCTCAACCGAAGCGTCCAACCCAGCCCGAGGGCAGCAAGCCATGTAGTGTGCAAGAACCAGCTTCGCAGGAGCTTCCTCCGCCTTAGAAGAAGCGATGCTCATGCCCAAGAGAGCGAGCGCCAGCAGTAAACTTGAGCAGAGCCGTTGTAGCGCCAACTTAAGACCCGGTCTTTTCGCCGATTGCAGTAAGCTGCCCATAACTCCGATCGGGATTCTCTACCTCATTGGTGAAGACATTCAGCCCGCTTCGGGTTACGACCTCAAGGACCGCGCGCATTAGCCGTTTCTTCTGCCAAGCTCGGACGATATTCATTCGCGAGCATCCAAACACCCGGACATTCGTGAAGAATTTTTGCATCTCGCGAGAAAGATCAGCCGTATCGAATTCAAAGATGTGTCGTTTATCCCATTTTGATCCCTCCTGTCGTTGCGGTGTCGTGACGACAATTCTTCCGTCTTTTCGGAGTACGCGCTCCAGTTCTTGCAAGACTTCACCGACATTCGGTAGATGTTCAATCACATCAGCCATAACGATCGCGTCAAAATGTTCGTTGGGAAATGGGAGTCTAGAGTCCTGATTTAAAACGAAGGAAACGTTGGGTATTCTCTTCTCAGCAATCTTTGCTCTCGCTAGGGCGATGCCAGACTCTTCATACTCGATGCCGACGATCGTCGCATTTGGCAGTCTCGCACCGAGAAGATACGACAGAAAGCCATCACCAGAACCAAAATCGAGCACAGATTTTGCCGACGTTGGCACTTTTGAGATAGCAACTTCATATCGAGCCATAAGGGGGGCGTTGTATCTTAGACCTAGTTTGCTGCCCAAAGTCCAATGATACGCACCCAACGTCTGATATTTGTCAAAATTGACTTCAGTGGTCATGTTGCATCCTTAGGCTTTAAAGTACTCGGGCTTGCTCTCGAACGAAGTATCGAGAATTGGGATTGAGATCTCTCACCTTCGATGCGGGCACCCCAGAGTAAAGAGCACACGTCTCAGATTCCGCCGTCGCTAACACAGAGCCCGCCGATAAGAGCGATCGAGCTGGAAGTGCTGCGCCCTTCAGTACAATACACCCTGTCCCCACAAAGCTGTACGCGCCAATATGAACGGGTGCAGATCGCTGGGTTGACGTCGACAAATCAATCGAATGAGTCAGTATTTGACTCCTCCAGCCTGCGAAAGTAGCGAACTCACCAATTGTCACCTTATTGGTGCAGTCAAGGATGTGTGAGTTAGTAATGGCTGCATGTCGTTCAAGCACTAGTTCCGGCCGACGATCCCACTCCTCTCGAAATGATCTTGTTTCGCTTAGCGGGACACCGGCGATCTTGTTGAAGTTGCCGATCGAAGCGCCTTCAGACAAGGTGAGTGAAGCGATGTTTCTTATAATACAAAAATGACCAATGCGGGTGCTAGGTCCAAGCGACAGCTTATCTACCAAGAGAATGGACCACCCGACTTTGCACGTGTCTGAAAGGTCGTATCTAAACAGAAATTTCAGGACAAGTCTGCGAAACCACCAGGGAAGCGGCCAGATGGCGACCTGGGTCGCGAGTCGAATGAAGGTCATCATGTATTCGCGCCAATTCGCTTGATGCGAGTAGGGATCTCAAACCTACTCAATATCTGGGCGATAGCTATTGGCAACACGAAAAACAGAGGAAATTTTACAAGAGAGAGTAAAAGTCCATCTCGAAACCATTGTAGGGAAAGTGGAAGACACAGGCAGTAGTAGAGCGTTACAAACGTAGATTGATTGTGACGAACGAACCAGCGATAGATCCATCCCCAAAGCAATCCTGCCAGTGAGCACCAGACCATAACGCCGACGTACCCCAATGACTGCCAACCTTCACCTATCAAGGTGTAGGTAATGCCAACAGGAAATCCGTAGTTGTTAATGTTAAAGAACCGAACTGGTGGACCCACCGGCTTTTCAGGCCAAAATACTCGCGGAATCGGAGCTGTGAAAACCTCGAGGCTGTTAGAGAAATAGTTGAACGTTCCAGTTTGCTCCGGAACCACATTTACTAAATACTCCACGAACTCCAAATTTGCGAAGTCCAGACTGTCAAAAAAATTCCGCCTAGTTTGATTGTATTGTAGCCCTTTCGAGTCTTCTCCCTTTATCCAGTTAGCGATTAACGCCCGTTGTGAGGAGAGCGCGCTGAAGACAATGAGGACGCCGAAGCCCGCGACGAACATCCACTTCTTGAGCCACTTCTTTCGCTCGTTGAAGAGAAACAGTAATCCGAGACCCATAGTCGTCATGATGAAGGTGTATCGTGACCAGCCGACTGAGAGGCGCAGCAGAACGAAGGAAAAAAATGGCAGTAGCCAAATCGGCCTAAATCGATACGCCCAAGCTATGGCAACACCAAAGGCCCCGAGCATAAGATTGGAATCAACAAGATAGGCGGATGTATCAGTATAAATTGTATGGAAACTTGCTGCATCGCGGGTCAAATTCCGCAAGTCTTGTGTGCCAAAATTGATACTAAGGGCATAGCGGATTGATAGAGCGATAAGTGGCGATACGAGGATTAACCCTAGCACAAGAGAAGGCCCATGTCGATTTTGCAGCGCAAGCCGGCTGGTATCCCAGAATCTCATTGGTGCATTGCCGACCAGAGCTGAGCTGCAGAAGAAGCATGCCAACCCAAGGTTCGCGACAAAGAGCGCCGTATGCTTTACCGAGATGTCTGGCCAGAATCCGTACAGTTCATACACATGGTTTAACTCAAGATAGTATTGAAAAAACGGACGAATGACAAAAACAAGTCCGTGGAAGGCCAGATAGAAAGCAAGAGGATGGAATATTGATGCGAATCGACTCGCTAAAAATATCGCAAAAAGAAAGAGCCAAAGCGCGAGTGAGAATAAGAGATGCAAGTCATACAAGGCGAGCTACCTCAGCTACGCGCTCACGGTAAGCGCGATAGGAGAACTTTCGAACGGAAGCGAGGCCGGCTAAGCTTTGCTGTTCGAGAAGTTCAGGTCGATCAATAACTGCCAGTACACATCGATGAAGCTCTTCCTCCGTCACATCCGTCATCAACAACTCGGAATTGTCCGACAATACGACATCCGCGTGTTTCGATTGGATTATGCTCAGCCCACTGGCCATCGCTTCGTACAGCACAATACCTGCACCTTCAAAATAGCTTGGAAACAGCAGACAGTCTGCGCTCTCCATGAGCGCAGCTACATCGGGTCGCGGTACGGTGTGACGGACTGTCACGCGGTCTGAATATTTCGCGAAAGTGTCGCGAGGGATTTGGAGGTCGCCGACGATAGTAAGTGTAGCGGCAGTTTCTGGAATTCGTTCAAACACCTTCAGAATGAGATGAATTCCCTTACGTGGACCCGCCAAACCAGTAAAAAGAAATCGTATCGGATGCCTAAATCTTGAGCGTGGCCTCTTGATTGGAAAAAAAATCTCGTCGTAACAGTAAGGAAGTATCCGTACTTTTCGTGGGTCGACTGGTGCACCCTCTCCGGACGTAAGCGTGTCAGAGCAGAATTGTGAGCCGACAAGTATAGTGTCGGCCAGCGAGTGCTCTTCTTCCGCTCGCTCAATGAACTGTCGGCTCATCAAATGAGGTGCGGAAGTAAAAAACTCGGGGTAGTCGTTGTATATTTCGCTCAGAATGCGATTGTGTACGATAGGATGACCGATGGTCCGGTCGAGGATCGTCTTCACGCCACAATTCCGAGCGGCGCGGAAAACTTCAAGAGAAGATTGATCGTATCCCCAAACGGCACGAACTGGTTTCTTGTCGATTAATCGCTCGACCGGCCGAGCGAATGCTCGGTTGCTAGCCAGTTGTAGCCGTCGCGCCAACCGACGAAATCCGAGCCTAGCGCTGAGTCTCATCGCCCACTCCGTACCCGCGAAGGTCTCTACGCGCTCCAGATCCAGCATCGGATGATGAAACCTGCGCAGTTCGGCGGTTACACGTTCTCTGATGCCAGTAGGAAGCCAAGGAATCAAATTGTACGGCAATCTGTCTTTGGCCCAGAAGATCGCGGTTGCATACCATCCAAGATCGTCGATCTCTTGGAGCGCCCGTGCGGTCTGCCACGAGTGCTGAGTGCCCGGATGAAAAACTCCGATTGGTAACTTCACATTGTCCATTGTTCTCTGCCGTTATTTCCCGCGCCTAAGAGATAGCAGTGCGAAGCAAACGATGCGCGTCAATCGCACTGAAGCAATGCACAGAAATGACCAGAATGTCAGGAGAACAGTAACTTCACCCGCCAAGATCAAGGGGAATAGGAAAGCAATAGAATCGAGGGTAACACTCCAGATGGGAGGCTGCATGAGCCCTCGACTGCGCAGGAGTTGATCTGCAAGGTCGCCCACTACCCAAAAGAGCACTCCTGCCGAGTAAACGACGAGCGCATCAGCAAGGTGGATATAGTGCGGTCCCAGCACCTTAAGGACGTATTCAGGCCACAGCAGCGGGATTGAGACTATTGGAGCTGTGGCTATCGCAGTCAAAAATAGTAAGGCAAAGAAATACCTCTGGAGCGAAGTGACGTTCTTAAGTTTTGCAAAGCCAGGTACAAAGAACCCGCGGAACAATAGCGTTAGCGGAAACATTAGCTGACCTAACCTCGTTATTGCTGCAAAGCCAGCGACGGCTACAGGGCCTGCAAAAAACGCGAGGGCCCAGTAGTAGAACTGGCCTGACGCAGCCTGAAAGATATCCGTCGGAATACTTCGCCGGCGAATGCTTCTCACCTCCGAACTAAAGTCAAGAGCCATATCGGAGCGAGACTCGACCGCAGACCGCAGCCGTCGTCGGCAGAATGCGTAGTTCAGCAGAACTGCGATGGTCGCCGTGGCCATCATCAGATTGGCAGCTTGATATTGTATAGAGAGTAACGGGAGTGCAGCGAGGCGCACACAGGACTGGATAAGTGCGCCGCCAACTACCGCCATCTGTCTATGACCGAGCTGTAGCACTGCATCGTTGACTGTTTGGTGGGCGCCGACAATTGACAGCGCGACAATTACAAATGCGCCGAAGGCGATCTGGAACAATCCTTCGGCTACCTGCATCATCAGCAAAAGCGAAATGAACAAAAAGACGCAATAAAGCCAGCGGTTTTCCTGATGAAGGCTGGTTGCGGCATTCGTTCGGATGGCAGTTAGGTATGCTTCAGTGCAGTCGCGCCTGGCTGCATAACTCCATAGTGTTGGTAGGACGCCCGATGTCAGTACCATCGAAAAAACGGGTACTGTGGCTACCATAAGCCCATAGGAAGCGTAGCTTTCTGGAGGAATTGAGCGGACGATGATGATACCTGTGCCGAGGTCGAGAACCCGTGCCACGGTCCCGCCTGCTCCGAACCCAACTAAATTCCAACTCAGAAGATTGAACTGGCCAAGAAAGCGTCGGATGGGTGCTGTCGTGTTCACATACCTCATTGCAACGAATTTGCCGTGTTAGTCGCGGTTGACTTCATGGCTTCCAAGTAGCGGGCTGCGATGGTATCAGCGCGGTGAAGGTGTAGATGGTGCTGTGAGCCTTTCAGGAGCGTTTCAGTAAGACCGGGATCTCGCAAGGCGCGTATAAGGCGATCTGCCAGCTGCTCCGCATTTCCGTTTTCGAAGGTTAGGGCGTGTGGACCCACCGCATCAACTAGGCCGCCACGTTGGGAGACGATCATGAGGCAGCCGCTTGCGAGACCTTCAAGCGCAACGATACCAAACGGCTCCTGGTAAAGAGAGGGTACAACCATGACTCGATGCTGCCGCATCGTACTGGCAAGCTCTTGTCCGCGCATCGCGCCGACGAACGTTACAAAATTGCCCAGTTGGAGCTGTTGAGAGAGAGAGAGGAAGCGCTCGCGCTCCGGTCCTTCTCCGACTATGGTTGTTCGAAAGTTTGGAACGGCTTCCAAAGCTTTTCGGATCGCGCGAAGAAGCGTATCCACTCCTTTAACAGTCGCCAAGCGGCCAACAAAGAGAACGTCGCCAGGCTTGTCTTCGCCGTGGTATTCAAAAAGGTGATGGTTGTAAGGATTTGGAATGATGATCGAGCGTTGAATAGAGCGCGCCATGTATTGTCCAGGAACGACGTTTATCATTCGCCTTCTTATGATCTGCTTCACAAGGTGGTTTAGCCCAGGGCGTCCGTTGCGACCCACTAAAGGGTTCGGATGATGCACAACGATAGGGCGGTGTGAGAGCAATTGCTCCGTAACGCGCCGCAGGCTGAGAGGCAGGGAGAGAATTACGTCGCTTTGGCGATAGATGGAAAATCGTCGGCCAGATGTGATTTGACGGAGAACAGGAAACGGATATCGATCGCCTTCTTCCCCCGCGGTGTCTGTAATGAGCTTGACCCCATGGCCGGCTCGGACGAATTCTACGGCAAGGGTTTCGGACAGAGTTTCCATGCCGCCGACGGCTGGGCTGAACGAGCTTGAAAAGATCGCTATCTTCATTGAGTTTTCGAGACTATTCGAGGCCAGCGCGAACATGGCGGTTCGTGCCTACGAGCGAGATTGACAGCCCATTCGTATAACGGGATATACCTCAATTGCTTAGACCTACCACTGCTACTCCTCGCATTTATCAAGATTTAGCATGAATCCTGAGCAGCGCAGTCACAGCGTGGCTGAGTCAATTACTTTGATAGCTCCATTTCCGCCGCCCGTCACTGGGCAGTCGGCCTACTCGGTGTATTTATCGAAAGCATTGGGGGGGGGCTGGCTTGAATGCTTGTTTCTTCCCGGCCGAGACGATCGTGACGGAATGATAGGATACTGGCGAAAAGTACGAGCCAGTATGGGGGTCCTTTTGCGCCTTTTGTTGGGGCGTAGGCGGAGGCGCATATTCATCGTGCTAGATGGAGGCGTGGGTCTCCTCTTTGACCTTCTATTCCTTCTCGCGCTTAGGTTGAGAGGAGTAAAGAAGATCATTCTTTCCCATCACTCGTTTGCATATATCGACCAGAATTCGCTTTTGATGCGGCTGGTTGTGGTCGTTACAGGAAGATTGGCCATTCATGCCTTCCTTTGCGATCGGATGAAAGCCTTATTCGGTGACCGCTACGGCATCGTGAATGGCTACGTCTTAAGCAACGCGAGGCGTTCAAACTTGGCGGTTTCGCCTCTCGCGCCCGCCCCTCGGGTTTTTACAATTGGGTATCTGAGCAATATTTCCTTTGAGAAAGGAATCGCTGAATTCTTTGGACTGCTTGATGAACTTGCCGCACGGAACCTAACGTTCGAAGCGAAGATAGCTGGACCGGCCATTTCTGAAGAGGTCGCGAACTTTGTCAACGAGCGCATATCCCGGTGTCGGCATCCGATCATTTGGGTCGGGCCCTTGTACGGCGACGAGAAGGAGGCATTCTTTTCATCCTTATCCGCGTTCGCTTTTCCGACGAACTACATAAATGAGGCCCAACCAAATGTCCTTTTCGAATCGCTTTCTCACGGCGTGCCGGTGGTTTCCATCGCTAAAGGCTGTATCTCGGATGATATGCTGTTATCGAACTCTTTCGTTGCTCCATCGCGAGAAGTATTTATTGACGAGGCCGCTCAGCATATCGAATCCTTGATGCTTCGCTATGAAAAAGGTGAAGCCGACTTGCTCCGGCGCATAACCGCCAGTCGGTTTGCTGAATTGTACGAGAGTTCGCAGCTCGCTGAAGCGCGACTGTTTCGCTATCTGCAAAGTGATACAGCCGGCGAAAATTACTTATTGCTCTAATTGTGTCGAAGCGCAGTTCGGCATCCGTTTAGCCTTAAAAACGGCAGGGTAACCGGCAACGATTGTTCCGGGCGCAACGTCCCGAAGAACAGTACTTCGCGCGCCAACAATTGCGCCAGCGCCAATCGTAACGCCTGGGGCAACAAAACAATCGGCAGCCACCCACGCTTCGTGTTCGATTAGGATCGGTTGAGCGGTGAGCGGAAATATTATATCTTTGTAATCATGTGTAGCGGCGCACAAGTAAGATCTTTGAGACACAACTGCATTGTTGCCGATGGTTATAGGCCCAAGACTGTACAGCTCGGCATTGTCTCCGATCCAACAGTGGTTTCCCAGCTTCACCTTCCAAGGATAGGTTACCCGGACCGTGGGGCGCACGAGCACCCCTTGGCCGACTTCGGCGCCAAACAGCCGTAGCAGCCACCTTCGCCAAGCATAGGCGGGCTGAGGTGACAAGGCGAACAGCGTTTGTTGGACACTCTGCCAAAGCAGGACAATCAGACCTGAGCGGCCCCTAAAACCCGGCGGCGCTTTTGATCGGGAGAGGTCCTGAAACCTGGGTCGCTCATCGCTTTTCATGACTACATCAATAAGCGGTTGGTCGTGTGAAGGTCACCATCGCCGTGCCCAGCATTATCTTCAGGTCCAACCACAAGCTCCAATTATTAATGTACCACAGATCATACTCCACGCGCTTCTGCATCAGGTCGAGCGTGCGGGTTTCTCCGCGGTAACCATTAACTTGGGCCCAGCCGGTGATGCCGGGCTTGACGTGGTGGCGGAAGGCGTAGTTGCCGATGATCTGCTCATATTCGGTGTTGTGGGCGGCCGCGTGCGGGCGGGGGCCGACCAGCGACATGTCGCCCTTGAGCACGTTGAAGAGCTGCGGCAGCTCGTCGATCGAGGTCTTGCGCAGCCATTTGCCGATCGGCGTGACGCGCGGGTCGTTCTTCTCAGCCTGCTTGATCTTCGGGCCGTCCTCCAGCACGCGCATGGTGCGGAACTTGAAGATCTTGAAGGCGCGCCCGCCAAAGCCGTGGCGGGTCTGGCGGAAGAACACCGGGCCCTTCGAGCTCAGCTTGATCAGAGCTGCGGTCACCAGCATCACCGGTGCGAACACGAGAAGCGCAACGCTGGCGCCGACGAGGTCGAGCGCCCGCTTCAGCGCGCGCTCCTTCCAGGACAAGGGCGCGCGGCGCAGCTCGGCGGTGAAGGTGTTGCCGGTGGAGACCAGCGGATAGCGCAGGAACCGCGCCGCGTGGGGGTCCGGCACCAGGTGCACCGGGATGGGGAGGATCTTCAGCACGTCCAGAATGCTGTCGATCGCGTGCTGCCGGCCCCAGTTCATCAGCAGGAAGACGTGCTCGACCCGGTTCTCGCGCGCGTAAGCGATCAGCTCCTCGAAGCGCGGCGCCAACGATGAGAGCAGCAGCGGCGAAGCGAGGTCCTTGGGTCGGATTTCCATCACCCGCATCAGGCGGTAGCCGTGCTGGCCGAGGTCGTCGACCGCGTTGGAGGAGCTGGCAAGGCCGAACTCGGCGATCATGATCGCGCGGCCGTTGGCGAAGGCGCCGGTGCGCAAGGCGTGCGCGGTCCAGCGCGCCGCCAGCGTCTTCCAGGCGAGCAGGACGGCAAGGCCGACCAGATAGAACGAGATCGTGGTGCCGCGGGAGAACTCGTCGCTGACCTTCATCGTGAAGGCGATCGCCAGCAGCGCCCCGAACAGCCCGGTCCACGTCGTCAGCGTCATCCGGAACGTGCGGGGCAGGTTGGTGATGTTCTTCAGGCGATAGCCATGCTGCACGACCGTCAGCAGGACGAAGTTGACGGCCACCATCACGCTCGCCGCCGCATAGACGTCCGCCTTGCCGAGCGTGCCCGCTGTCGCGATGTGATAGCCGACCGCGCAGCCGATCCCGCTGACCATGATCAGCGCCGCGTCGGCCACAGCCATCGCCCGTTCGACAACCACAGGCCGCAGCCAGCGTGACGCAAAACCTGTGGAGGTCTCCGTATCTTGCGCGACCACGGTGATTTCCGTCGTAGTATCAGCGACGGGCACCGGTCGAGTGGAAAGAATGGTCATCCTGCCAAGCCCATTGACGCAAAATTCATTTACCCGAACAAGCCGTGCTATCGGTCAAAATCGCTGTTAAAACAAGGCGAAGGAAAAATTAACCTTACCCCACGCGCTGCATTGTAGCCCATCTCGCCTCGACTGATATGTTAAATTTCACAACCCGTTAGGAAGTCCTCTTTGTCTCGAACCCAGTCCCGGCGGCGGCCCCGGCCGAAGGGGAAGCGCACCCTCGCTTTTGGCCTTGCTGCTGCGGCATTGGTGGGAACTATGCTTCTCCTGCTTCGCCCTGATGCGGTATCCGTACGAACTTCGACGGCTCCGTCTGCGGCCGCGGTCAAGCTCCTGTTGGACGGGCCATACGCGGCGCGGTTCGCCGGCGAGCTCTCTGCATCCAGGCAGAACTATTTCTCCTCCCGCATTGAGTTGGCCGCCCAACCCGACCCGGACTTCGTCCAAACTGTTGCACGCCAACATGCCATCGGCGTGACGAGCGGCCACAAGTTCCTGCTGGCGACCTGGCGCGGCGTTCCCGTCACGGCCTTTGCCGCAAGCTTCCTCGATACTTTTGTCGCGATCTTCACGCTCGAAAGCTCGGGTTTGCGGCGGCCGGCTGATCTGGTCGGAAAGCGGGTCGGGTACCGCCGGGCGAGCGAGGGCGACGTCGTTTTCGATGCCATGATGGCGCAGCTCGGACTTCCTCGAAGCCAGATCACCAAAGTCCCAGACCGTGACAGCTTCGAAGCCCTGCGCGCCGGTGAAGTCGATGCCATCATCGCGGCAATCGACGAGCAACCGGATCCCGCCAGTTCCGCTTTCGTGAAGCTGAATGTCATTAAACCGCAAGACTACGGTATCCATGTGCCTGGCTTGGTTTACTTCGCGAGCAACGCTCTCGTCCATGAACAGCCATCCATGATCGCCGATGCCCTTCAGGGCCTCATTCGGGGATGGCAATTCACCTACGCGGACTATGCACGGAGCGTGCCTGTCCTCGCTGGTACGGGACCTGCCAGGCTAAACCCTGAGCGACTGAGATTCGAACTGCAGCAGCAGCGCCCGCTGGTGCTTCCGACGGGCGGGCGGATCGGCGACTATGACGAGAGTCGCTGGCGGACGCTCCGGGATATCCTGCTCTTTGCCAAGCTCGGTGAGGAAGACGTGCCCCTGGCTCAGTCCGTCAACTACCAGTTCCTCCGGGACGTTTACCGACGATCGCCCGATCTCGCCGCCCCAGGCGCCTGGAGCGAGGAAAAATAGGACCAAGAAGCCACACTTGCGCGCCATATCGTCCCAAGGCCCTTCGGGGACCCCTGCATCGGTTGCATTCGCGCCGGTGGCCTTGGTAAAGTTCGGTTCACTATTTGGGCTGGTCGCGGAGTGGTCTTGCGATCCGGTGACGTCGGTCGGCTGGGATCTGACGCGCACGGTCGGGGATCAACTCCGCAAGGGGCAAGGAGCTATTTTGGATGTTTAAGACGTTGATGCGAGCAGGCCTTTTGGCCGCGACTGCTACGTTCTGCGCAGCGAGCGGAGCGAACGCCGCGATGCAGATGCCCGCTCCGGCTGCCCTGCTCACGGGCGAAAGCCAGGCGACGCCGGTGACGTTCTGGGCGCAGCCCTATCCCTACCGCTACGCGCCGTGGCGCCGTTGCCCGCTGGTGCGGGTCGAGACGCCCTATGGCTGGTACATGGACCGGGTCTGCGCGCCTGTCGGTCCCGTCCTGCGCCGGGCATACTGAGCTTGAGCTAACCAAGCGGCGGCTGCCGCTTTCAACGATCTTCCAGGGCAGCCGCACGGCCGATGCGGCTGCCTTGCTCGTTTTTGTTTCATCGTGTGCCGACCATTTGTGCGCGCGGCGCAGGTTCACCATGAATATCTTTGCCTGGTCGGAACAGGCTGTCGCATGGTGAAGATTGTGTTAGCTGTTTGGTGGGGCTGCATCGGCAGCGTGATTGCGTGACGCAGCGGTGGCTGGAACTCACAGAGGTGATGATCCCCGCGAACCGATGCTTGTAGAGGATGCGATGACAGGGGCTTCAACCTACGATCTCACGGGCAAGCGTGTCTTTGTCGCGGGGCACCGGGGCATGGTCGGATCGGCTGTCGTCCGTAGGCTTGCGTCAGAGAATTGCACCGTGCTGACGGCCGATCGGCGCGAGGTGGACCTCACGAAAGAAGAGCCCACGCTGAAATGGCTCGAGGCCAATCGTCCCGAGGTCGTGGTTCACGCCGCTGCAAAGGTCGGCGGCATTGCAGCCAACAACAATTTCCCGGTCGACTTTCTCTGCGACAACCTTGCGTTGGAATTGAGCGTGATCCGCGCAAGTCACGCAGTTGGCGTGCAGCGTCTGCTGTTTCTCGGCTCGTCCTGCATCTATCCCAAGCACGCCAAGCAGCCGATGGCCGAAAGCGAATTGCTGACGGGGCCGCTTGAGCCCACCAACGAATGGTACGCCATCGCCAAGATTGCCGGCCTCAAGATGTGCCAGGCGTATCGCCGGCAATACGGCGATGATTTCATCTCGGCCATGCCCACCAATCTCTACGGCCGCGGTGACAATTATCATCCGGACCATAGTCATGTGCCGGCTGCACTGATCCGTCGCTTCCACGAAGCCAAGCTTGCCAAGGCGCCGACAGTCACCGTGTGGGGCACGGGCACGCCGCTCCGCGAATTTCTCAGCGTCGAGGATTTTGCGGACGCCTGCGTTTTTCTTCTGAAGAATTATTCGAGCGATCTGCCGATAAACGTCGGCAGTGGCGATGAGGTTTCGATCGCAGACTTCGCTGCGGCCGTGGCGGATGTTGTCGGGTACGAAGGCAAGTTGATCTTCGACACGTCCAAGCCGGATGGGACGCCGCGCAAGCTGCTGGATAGTTCGCGTCTTCGAGCGCTCGGCTGGCGTGCTACCACCTCGCTCCGGGCAGGACTCGCCTCGGCGTATGACGACTTCCTTCAGGGCCATGGCCGTCATCTGGAGGTTAGCCGGGCGAGCTGAGCTGCTCACTACTTCGATTGAACAAATTTTTGATCTTGAATAGCAACTTGGATTCCATTGATGCGTATTCTGCTGGTCGGCATCAATTATGCGCCCGATCTCATTGGCGTAGCGAAGTACAATACGGAGCTGTGCGAGAGCCTCGTCGACGAAGGTCACGAAGTGCGGGTGATCACCGCGCCGCCCTATTATCCCGCCTGGAAGATTCCGCATGGATTTAGTGCGTCTTATTTCAGGGCAACGGGTATCAATGGCGTCCGCGTTACGCGCACGCCGATCTATGTGCCTGCGCAGCCATCGGGCGGGAAGCGTTTGGTTCATCACGCATCCTTTGCATTGAGCAGCATGCTGCCAGTCGTGAAGGAGGCCCTCAGCTGGCGTCCCGACATCATGCTCTCAGTCGCCCCTTCGTTGACGTCCGCTGCATTGGTCTCCTTCGTTGCGCGGCGGATTGGCGCGCAGTCTTGGCTCCATGTGCAGGACTTCGAAGTCGATGCGGCTTTCGATCTGGGCTTGCTCCAGAACGAGAAGCTGCGGACGGTGATGCTGAAGACGGAAGCGGCTATTCTTCGCTCCTTTGACAGGGTTTCATCAATCTCCCCGCAGATGGTCGATCGCCTGCGCGGCAAGGGGCTGGACGCAGAGCGCATAACCGAGGTGAGAAACTGGATCGATACGGCCGCGATCTATCCTGCCTCCAGGCAGACCACATATCGCCAGCAGCTCGGCATTCCCGACACCGCGATTGTCGGGCTCTACTCAGGCACGATGTCGAACAAGCAGGGGCTGGACCTTGCAATCGATGCGGCTGCCGCCTTGGAAGAGAGGCGCCCCGACATTCATTTCATCCTCGCGGGAGAGGGCCCTCACAAGTCAAAGCTGATCGAAATGGCGGCCGGCCGTTCGAGAGTCCATTTCCTGGGCTTGCAGCCTGCCGAGAGCTTCAATGAATTGATGGCGACGGCCGATTTTCATCTCATTCCTCAGAAGGCAGAGGCCGCCGATCTGGTGCTGCCCTCAAAGCTCGGGGCGGTTCTCGCATCCGGGCGACCGGTCATTGCCATGGCGAGCCAAGGCACCGGCCTTGCCGCTGAAGTCGAAGGTGCTGGGCTGGTCATTCCCCCAGGCGATACACCGGCGCTCGCCGCAGCAATTGAGAGCCTAAGTAAGGACCCCGCGCTTTGCGAAAAGCTGGGAGCTGAGGGGCGAAGGCGCTCCGTCGAGCGTTGGGATCGTCGAACGATCGTCCGGCGTTGGATTGAAGACATGGCAGCCCTGAAGGTGCCAAAGCCCGCTTTGTCGCCCACACCCGTCTCAATTCCAGTGAAGGATGTCGTTCCCCAGCCGTGATGATCAGCAGTCGGCGCAACACGTCGTAAATTGAAAAGGGCAGGAGAGCATTTCTGCTTCCCGCCCTCCTGTTCTTACGCTCGCCGCCGGTCACTCATGGCGCGGATAATATCTGAAGCCGTGCTGCTTGATGAGCTCATCCCGTTTTGCGGATTCGAGATCTTCTTTCATCATTTCTCGAACCAGGCTTTCGAACGATGTCTTGGGCTCCCAGCCGAGCTTCTGCTTGGCCTTCGACGGATCACCAAGAAGCGTCGCGACTTCGGTGGGGCGGAAATAGCGCGGATCGACCGAAACGATGCACTTCCCGGACTTGGCGTCATATCCCTTTTCGTCGACGCCGCTTCCCTC